>JASLCK010000190.1 GCA_030151865.1 Rhodospirillaceae bacterium
AAGGTGCCGTTGCCCGTCATCAGGGGCATGTCGCCCATGTAGACGTCCTGCTCCTTGATGTCGCGGATCGACCGCGCGCCCGTTTCCTCGTCGATGTCCCAAACCACCAGACGCAGAGTGACCTTCAGCGGAGCCGCGAAAGTCATGCCGCGCTGCTGGCATTCCTCGACATCATATTTGGGCTGTTCCAGCTCGTACTTGACGAACTCCAGCGTGCCACGCTCCGAGAAGTCCTTGATCGGAAAGACCGACTTGAAGACTTCCTGAAGGCCGACATTGGCACGGGTTTCCGGCAGCGTGTCCATCTGCAAGAAATGATCGTAGGAGCTCTTTTGCACCTCGATCAGATTAGGCATGGGTGCGACCGAAGGAATGCGTCCAAAGTTCTTACGAACGCGCTTCCGTCCCGTGTAGGATTTAGCCATTGCCGCTCCTCGTAACTCGTCGGTTTAGGGTCCCGCGATATCCTGCCCGTCCCTGCTCTGCCAGCCTTGCAATAAGGGGCTGCGCCTTGCAGGAACGTCACCGGCGGCCACGCGCCAAGGGCCGGCCGGCTCTAAAAATCGACTTCGGTTAAAATCGATAAACCAAACTCGAACTGGTGCTCTTTATCTGCCGCATTTGCCAAAACAAGGGGATCAAATACCCCAAGCCGTTCGCACAAGCGGCATAAGGCCGGGAAGCGGCGGCGTGCTCTCGCACACCGCCTCTCCCGACCTTAAGCTGTTCGTCCGAAGACGAATTACTTGACCTCGACCTTGGCGCCGGCTTCTTCCAGCACCTTCTTGATCTTGTCGGCTTCGTCCTTCGACACGCCTTCCTTGACGGGCTTCGGAGCGCCTTCGACCAGGTCCTTGGCTTCCTTCAGGCCCAGGCCGGTGATGGCGCGGACTTCCTTAATGACGTTGATCTTCTTGTCGCCGGCATCGGCCAGGATCACGTCAAATTCGGTCTTTTCTTCAGCCGGGGCGGCAGCGGCGGCACCCGGGGCAGCGGCGGCAACGGCCACCGGAGCGGCGGCGGAAACGCCCCACTTTTCTTCCAGCAGCTTGCTCAGTTCGGCCGCTTCGAGGACGGTCAGAGCGGACAGTTCATCAACCAGCTTGGCAAGATCAGCCATTTTAACTCTCTCCAGATAAGACTTGATTCTAGGAAAACACAGGTGGCTTTAAGCAGCCTCGTCCTTCTTCGCGTAAGCGGCCAGCACACGGGCGACTTGGCCGCCCGGGGCTTGCAGCACGCCGGCGATGCGGGTGGCGGGGGTCTGAATCATGCCCACCAACTTGGCGCGCAGTTCGTCCAGCGACGGCAGGGTGGCCAGGGCCTTAACGCCCTCGACATCCAGAACGTTGCTGCCCAGACCGGCACCAAGGATGACGAGCTTGTCATTCGTCTTGGCGAATTCGACGACCACCTTGGCAGCAGCCACCGGATCCTTGGAAACGGCAACAGCCGTCGGACCGGTGAAGTGCGTGGCCAGGCCTTCGAACTTCGTACCCGCAAGGGCGAGACGCGTGAGCCGGTTCTTCGTCACCTTGAAGCTGGCGCCCGCGGCCAGGATCTTTCGACGCAGGTTGGTCATTTCGGCGACAGTCAGCCCATTGTTATGGGTGACGACGACCAGACCGGCCTCTTCGAATTTCCCGTGCAGCGACGCAACCAGTTCAGATTTCTGTTTGCGGTCCACGTTGGTCTCCACATAAAGCGCTGATTGGCTTGTGGCCGTTCAGCAACTTCGCCTTGGCTCCCTGCCGCTACGGAAGGCTTTAACCCACCGTCCAATGCAAGGAACCGGTTGGCCTGTCCCAGAATTCAAGCCGTAAGGCCGATCCCCAAGGGGATGCGGAAAACGGTTTCAACTCTGTCTATGCAGGCGGTGTGCCCTTCAAGCCCCCGGAGTACTCCGGAGCGGCACCTGCAGTCTCGGACAGGTAACGTCTTGAAGTTTTAAGGCTTCAAGACATCCCGCCGCACCAAAGGCGCGGCGGGAAACTCTTATCGTCAACCCAGCCGATTAGGCCAGATTGCTCAGGTCCAGCTTGACGCCCGGGCCCATGGTCGAGCTGACCGATACCTTTTCCAGGTAGGTGCCCTTGGAGCCGGCCGGCTTGGCCTTGTTGATGGCGTCCACGAAAGCCTTGATGTTGGCGGCGATCGCGTCTTCCGAGAAGCTGGCCTTGCCGATGCCGGCATGCACGATACCGGCCTTTTCGGCACGGAACTGCACCTGGCCACCCTTGGCGGCCTTGACGGCTTCACCAACGTTGATGGTCACGGTGCCCAGCTTCGGGTTCGGCATCAGGCCGCGCGGGCCCAGGACCTTACCCAGACGGCCGACCAGGCCCATCATGTCCGGGGTGGCGATGCAGCGGTCGAAGTCCATCTTGCCGCTCTGCACTTCGGCAGCCAGCTCGTCGTCACCGACCAGATCGGCACCAGCGGCGCGGGCTTCGTCAGCCTTGGCGCCCTTGGCGAACACGGCGACGCGAACGGTCTTGCCAGTGCCATGGGGCAGATCGACAACGCCACGGACCATCTGGTCTGCGTGACGGGGGTCAATGCCCAGGTTCAGCGCGATTTCGATGGTTTCATCGAACTTGGCAGCCGCACCGGCCTTGATGATCTTGACGGCATCAGCCAGGGAATAGAACTTGTTGCGGTCGATGCCCGCGTAGGCGTTCTTCAGGCGCTTTCCGATAGCCATCGTCTTACTCCACAACCTGCAGGCCCATGGACCGAGCGGAACCAACCAGCATCTGAGCAGCCGCTTCGACGTCGTTGGCGTTCAGGTCTTCCATCTTCTTCTCGGCGATCTCACGGATCTGAGCCATGGTCACCTTGCCGACAGTCGCGCCCTTACCAGGAGTGGTCGAGCCCTTCTGCACACCGGCGGCCTTCTTCAGGAAGTAGGTCACGGGCGGGGTCTTGGTGATGAAGGTGAAGGTACGGTCGGCATAGGCGGTGATCACCACCGGAATCGGCATGCCCGGCTCAAGACCCTGGGTCTTGGCGTTGAAGGCCTTACAGAATTCCATGATGTTCAGACCGCGCTGACCGAGCGCCGGGCCGATCGGCGGCGAAGGATTGGCCTTGCCCGCCGGAACTTGCAGCTTAATGAAGCCGACAATCTTCTTTGCCATTTTTTTCCTCGGTATTTGTCATCCGGGTCGGCGGTCGGGCCATGGCTGGCCTCCCGCCGCTGAACCCATCCCAGGCCCCGGAGCCTGAGCGGGAAAGGTGATTAAGAGATCAGGCCTTTTCGACCTGACCATATTCCAGTTCGACAGGAGTCGAACGACCGAAGATCGACACCGCCACCTTGAGGCGCGCCTTCTCTTCGTCGACTTCTTCGACCAGACCATTGAAGGAGGTGAACGGACCATCGCACACGCGCACCTGCTCACCCACTTCAAAGGTGATGCTGGGCTTGGGACGATCAACGCCTTCTTGCACCTGCTTCATGATGCGTTCGGCTTCGGCTTCGGTAATCGGCGAGGGACGCCCCTTGCCACCGAGGAAACCGGTCACCTTCGGAGTGTCCTTGACCAAGTGCCAAGTTTCATCCGACAGGTCCATCTTGACCAGAACGTACCCGGGGAAGAACTTGCGCTCGGCGTTCACCTTGGTGCCGCGGCGCACTTCAACCACTTCCTCGACGGGAACGAGAATCTGTTCGAAACGTTCGATCAGGCCCTTTTGTTCGGCCTGCTCACGGATCGACTGGGCGACCTTCTTTTCGAATCCCGAATAAACGTGGATCACGTACCAACGAAAAGCCATTGGATCAGGCTCCCAGACCGAAGATCAGCTTGACGGCCCACGCAAAGAACTGGTCCACCAACAGGAAGAATACAGACGCCAAAACCACCATGACAAACACCATGGCGGTGGAAACGCCCGTTTCTTTACGGGATGGCCAGGTAACGCGCTTAACTTCCTGGCGAACTTGCCGGAAAAACTGGCCGGGAGCGATCTTTGCCATTACTCGATGTACCTGCATATTAAACCATCGGCAACCGATGGAGATCTGTCGTCAGATGGGTGGCAGGAGTGGAGGGGCTCGAACCCCCAACCCCCGGTTTTGGAGACCGGTGCTCTACCAGTTGA
>JASLCK010000201.1 GCA_030151865.1 Rhodospirillaceae bacterium
GACAATGGCCACGACGAGCAACAGGTCTTGAAAGTGATGCAAGACCGCGCTGCACGCGGGAATTAGCTTTTCAGTTCAAGGGGATAAGCTTGGGGTGGGGCGTGCTCCACCCTATTTTTACGGCATACCTTTGTCGCATAATGAAGATTATGAGTGTTATTGGATTCTGGAAAATACCCGGAACCAGGCTAGAACCTTAAATCTCGATCACCAGACCGTCATACGCTGGCCGGATGTGCGGCGGCAATTGGTCGCACAAAGCCTGATAATCCAGGTTCGGGCTCATATGGGTGATCCAGGTTTGCTTCGGGCGCAGTTTTTCCACCCATTCCAATACCTTGCCCACATGAGCATGGGTCGGATGTGGATATTCGGTCAGACAGCCGATGATCCAGACATCCAGGCCCGTCAGCTTGTCCAGGGAACTGTCGGGAAAGTCGTGCACATCCGTGCAATAAGCCATCTTGCCAAAGCGAAAGCCGCTGGTGCGGCCATAGCCGTGATCCTGATCAATAGCGTCGATGGCTAAGCCGTTGATATTGAAGCTGTCGGTAATTTCCTGACGGATCAGCCAAGGCTTATAAATCGATTTGACCGTGCCGAGATCGATGTCGCCGAACACATAGCCAAACCGGCCTTCGATCCGGTCCAGGCAATCCTTGGTGCCATAAGCTGGGATGGGCGCGCCCATGGCGCGGTTGACTTCGCGCAAATCATCGATGCCGTGGGTATGATCGGCATGATCATGGGTCAATAAAACGGCGTCCAGATGGCGCACCTTGGCGTCCAGAAGCTGTTCACGCAGGTCGGGGCCGGTATCGATCAGGATGGTCTGACCGCCCTCCTCCACCAGGATGGACGGCCGACGCCGCCGGTTTTTGGGATTTTCGGGATCACACCGTCCCCAGCCGACACTGATCATGGGCACACCGCCCGCAGCGCCACAGCCAAGGACGGTGACCTTCATCGTTGCACCTTGCTGAACAACGCCAGGAAATTGGCGGTGGTGGCTTCGGTCAGTTCCTCGATGGTGATGCGCTTGACCTCGGCCAGCTTTTGCGCCGTGTGGACGACGAAAGACGGCTCGTTGCGATGGCCGCGATGGGGAATCGGGGCCAGATAGGGCGAGTCGGTTTCCACCAACAGGCGGTCCAGCGGCAGATCGCGCACCGTATGGCGCAAATCTTGCGCCTTATTAAAGGTGATGATCCCTGAGAGGGAAATATACATCCCCAAATCGATAGCTTTTTCAGCCAATTCCCGGCCCGAGCTAAAGCAGTGGATCAGCCCCTTGAACGGTCCCTTGGCCGCTTCCGCCGCCAGGATCAAGGCCGTGTCGGCGTCGGCGTCGCGGGTATGGACGATCACCGGCAGGCCGGTTTCTCGCGCCGCTTCGATATGGGTACGGAAATTGGCGCGCTGACGTTCCCGCGGGCTGTGATCGTAAAAATAATCCAGTCCGGTTTCGCCAAAGGCAATGACCTTGGGATGGTGCGACAGCTCGACCAGCCGCGCCACATCCACATCGGCTTCCTTATCGGCTTCGTGGGGATGAATGCCAACGGTGCAATAGACGTTGGGATACCGTTCTGCCACCGCCAGCACCCGGTCAAACTGGCTCAGCTTGGTGCTGATGGTGACCATGATGCCGACGCCGGCAGCCGCCGCCCGCGCCAGGACGCCGTCAAGGTCGTCCTGGAAGTCGGGGAAATCCAGATGGCAATGACTGTCAACCAGCATCACGACGGGGTGCCCTCCTCGGGCTCCACAAAGCGCGGGAAAACGCCTTCCGGCTTGGGCAAGGCGGTGCCGGGCACCAGACGCACGCCGTAAGACGCAAAGCTGCGCTGGTCGGCGGCAAGCGCCAACTGGTCCAACATCCGTTCGGTGCTGGCGGGCATGATCGGCTGCAACAGCAGCGCCGCCTGACGGATGACATCGGCCAGCACGTAAAGCACGGTCTGCATGCGGGCCGGATCGGTCTTCTTCAGGGCCCAGGGGGCCTGGTGATCGACATACCCGTTGGCGGCGCGCACCACCACCCAGATGGTTTCGATGGCTTCATGGAACTGCTGACGGTCCAGGGCGTCGCGCACCTTGGCCAGCAGGGCGTCGGCGGCACCCAGCATTTCCTTGTCGTCGTCGTTGAACTCGCCCGGTTGAGGTACCTGGGCATTGGCGTTCTTGTTGATCATCGACAGCGAGCGCTGCGCCAGATTGCCCAGATCGTTGGCCAGTTCGCCGTTCATGCGGTTGATCATGGCGCGGTGCGAGAAATCGCCGTCATTGCCGAACGGCACTTCGCGCAGCAGGAAATAACGCACCTGATCCAGGCCATAGCGTTCCACCAAGCCGATCGGATCGATGACATTGCCCAGCGACTTGGAGATCTTCTGGCCTTCGTTGGTCCACCAGCCATGGGCGAAGACGCGCTTGGGCGGGTCCAACTCGGCAGCCATCAGGAAGGCGGGCCAATAAACGGTGTGGAAGCGCAGGATGTCCTTGCCGACCATATGCAGATCGGCGGGCCAGCGACGGGCATAATCGCCGCTCTGGTCGGGATAGCCGACGGCGGTGATATAGTTGGTCAGCGCATCCAGCCAGACATACATGATGTGGGCGTCATCGCCGGGAACCGGAACGCCCCATTTGAAGCTGGTGCGCGACACCGACAGGTCTTGCAAGCCCCCCTTGACGAAGCTCAGCACTTCGTTGCGGCGCGACGTCGGGGCGATGAAGTCCGGGTTGGCTTCATAGAAGGCCAGCAAACGGTCCTGCCAAGCCGACAGACGGAAGAAGTAGCTGGGTTCCTCGACCCATTCCACCGGGGCGCCGGTGGGGGCAAGCTTGGTGCCGTTGGGGCCGTCCTTCAGTTCGTCTTCGCCCCAAAAGGCTTCGTCACGGACCGAATACCAGCCGGCATAGCTGCCCAGATAGATCTCACCCTTATCGATCAGCTTCTTCCACAAAGCCTGACAGGCCTCGATATGGCGCGGCTCGGTGGTGCGGATGAAGTCGTCGTTGGAATAGTTCATGAAGGCCGCCAGATCGCGGAACTTCTGCGACACCCCGTCGGTAAAGGTCTGCGGCGCGACACCGGCCTTTTCCGCCGATTTCTCGACCTTTTGTCCATGTTCGTCGGTTCCGGTCAGGAACTTGACGTCAAAGCCGTCCAGACGCTTGAAACGGGCCAGCACGTCGCACGCCAACGACGTATAAGCGTGCCCGATATGCGGGTTGTCGTTGACGTAATAAATCGGCGTGGTGATGTAGAAGCTGCGCGGCCCCGTCATCTCGACGTTCTCCAGGAAAAAGGTGTCCTTGCAAAGCTATGCCGCAAAAGCGGGCCGTCAAGCCCGGCAAAGCCGTTCAAGGGCAAGAAAGGCATTCAAAACAACCTGCTTGCGGTCCAGATTGACCGCCTCGGCGCGACCGAACAGGTGGGTTGTCTTTTCCCATACCTCGACCCAACGATCAAGGCCGGCGGCGTTGACCAGACGACGTTGCAGGGATGCTTCGCCCGGCATGACTTCACGGCCCTGCCCTCTGCCCTCGCCCGCCCCATTGACGGCGGCGCGCGACAGCCACCAGGAAAACAGCTCGGTGACGGTACGAAAGGATTCGTCGGCCCGCGCCACCTTGTCGCCAAAGGCATGCAGCGCCGGAATATCCAGGCGCGGCAGGGCCGAGAGCAAAACCACCATTTCGCGGTAGAGATCCAGCCCCCCTTCGGCTTCCAACGCCAGGGCCTTGCCAATACTGCCTTCCGCCAGCCGGGCGATGGACAGCGCGTCATCATCGCTTAAATCGGGCTTTTGACGGCGCAACAGCCGGATCACCAGATCGTCGCCCAAGGGTTTCAGCAGCAGGCGGCGGCAACGCGACCGAATGGTCGGCAGCAAACGACCGGGACTATGGGCCACCAGCAGCATCAGGGTTTGCCGCGGCGGTTCTTCCAGCACTTTCAGGATCGCGTTGGCCGAGGATCGGTTCATCTCGTCGGCGGCATCGACGATCACGACGCGCCAGCCCCCCTCGCCCGGCGTCAAGGACAGGAACGAGCCGACCTCGCGCACGTCATCGACCGGGATTTCCGACCGCAGGCGCGGCTTTTTATCGTCGGTCCAGCTCCGTTCGAGCACTTTAAGATCGGTGTGGCCGCCGGATGCGACGCGGCGGAAGACCCGATGATCGGCCGGGATATCCAGACTGTCCGGCGGACCGCCAAACAATCCGCCGCCATCGCCGCCGCCCGCCAGGACGAACCGGGCAATGCGATAGGCCAAAGTCGCCTTGCCAATGCCGCGCGGCCCGCAGATCAACCAGGCATGGGCCATGCGCCCGGATGTCCAGGCATCCAGGAAACTGCGTTCGGCGGCTTCGTGGCCAAACAATTCGGTGGCGGTGCGCGGCGACGGGCCGTCCTGATCGGGAAAGGCGTTCATGGGGCGCAGTGTATGGGCTTTTCCGCCCCGCTGGCAATCCCAGCCGGGCGGAAAAGATCGGTTGTCGGGTCACCCCAACAGGCGGCTTTGCACCACCTGCCAAATGCGTTGATGCACCTGATCCGGGGTGCCGCTGGCCGAGATCACGGCGCAGCGTTCGGGATGGTGCTGGGCAATCTCGAGAAAACCCCGGCGCAGCCGTTCGTGAAAGGCCGTGCCCATCCGTTCGTAGCGATCCTCGGCCCCGCCCCGCGCACCGGCGCGGGCCAGCCCTTCCTCGACCGGTAGATCAAGGATCACCGTTAAATCCGGCGTAAAGGCCCCAACCGACAAGGCATAAAGCTGTTCGATCATATGGGCGGGCAAACCATGGCCATAGCCCTGATAGGCCAAGGTGCTGTCGGCAAAGCGGTCCGACACGACCCAGCGCCCTTCGGTCAGGGCGGGCCAGACCGTGCGGGTCAGGTGGTCGCGGCGGGCGGCGAAATGCAGCAGGGCCTCGGTAATGGAATCCCATCGCCCCGGCTCGCCCGACACCAGCAATTGACGAATTTCCTCGGCCCCTGGGGAACCGCCGGGCTCGCGCGTGATCACCGGCGCAATGCCATGGCGCTCCAAGGTCGCCGAGAGCAGGCGGAGCTGGGTGGATTTCCCAGCTCCTTCTCCACCTTCAAAGGTGATGAAACGCCCGCGGGACATGATCAGCCTTTCGGCCCAGACACCAGATGATGCAAGGCGGCGCCGATCCGGCCAAAGAAGCCCAGCTTTTCAACATTGGCCGCCGCAATCAGCGGAACCTTGGTATCGGGCACGCCGGGCGCGCTGACCACCAGGGTGGCGATTTCCTGCCCCTTGACGATCGGGGCCGGAACCGGACCGTTATAAGACACGCTCACCTTCATATCGTGGCGCGCGGTGCGCGGCAGCGACACCAACACTTCGTTGGCGACCGTCAACGGCACCTTGTCTTCGACACCCAGCCAGACGTCGGCGTCGCTGACATTTTCGCCAGCCTTGAACAGGCTGTAATCGTCGAATTCGCGGAAAGCCCATTCGATCAGGCGTTCCGATTCTTCGGTCCGCGACTTCTGGGTCGGCAGGCCGTTCAGCACCAGAATGACGCGCCGCCCCTCCCGCTGGGCCGAACCGGTCAGGCCGAAGCCGCCTTCCTCGGTATGGCCGGTCTTCAGACCGTCGGCACCGGGAATGTTCTGCCAGATCAGCGGGTTGCGGTTGTCTTGCTTGATGTTGTTATAGGTAAAGCTCTTCTCGGCGAAGATCGGATAATATTCCGGGAAATCGCTGATCAGGTGGCGGGCCAGGGTTGACAGATCGCGCGCCGTCATGCGGTGCGCCGGGTCGGGCCAACCGCTGGCGTTGCGGAACGTGCTATGGGTCAGACCGATTTCCTTGCCCTTGCGGGTGGCCTGCTCGGAAAAGGATTCTTCGCTGCCCGCCAAGCCTTCGGCCAGGACCGAGCAAGCGTCATTGCCCGACTGGATGATCACGCCGCGCAGCAGGTCATCGACCCGCACCTGGGCGCGCAGCGGCACGAACATCATCGAAGCACCGGATTTGCCCGACGCATATTTCCGCCAGGCAGTTTCGCTGACCGGCAAGGTGTCGGTCATGCGTAGGCTGCCGTCCTTAAGGCGCGAAAAGACCATGTAGATGGTCATCAGCTTGGACATCGAGGACGGAGCCATCAGCTCGTCCGCGTTCTTTTCCATCAGCACCGCGCCGGTCCGGTAATCAAGAATGATTGCCTGACGCGCCTGGGTATCGATGGTTTCGGCCTGGGCCGCAGTCACGGTGGCGACAGCGGACGACGCCAGAAGCAGAACGGAAAAGGCCAGCCCCAGGGGCCGCCGGAAAATGGACGGAGACATCGTTATGTGCATCCTCGGTTTTATAACCCAAAGACCCGCCGACGGCGTGTCACGCACGCAAGGGGACAGGTCTGAAACGTGGTTGGCGCTTTAGTCCACCACAAGCTTTGCGTCCGGATAACCCGACCCGATCACTTTTTCCAACAACGCATCGGCGTCGGTCACGTTGCCGACCGGCCCCAGGCGGACA
>JASLCK010000220.1 GCA_030151865.1 Rhodospirillaceae bacterium
ACAGCAAATCTTCGATTTCAGCCGGTCATTGCTGCCCGGCGGCGAAGAGGCGCACTTTATGCCGCAACGATTTGGCCCATGCAAGCGATTTTGTCGGTGGCATGGAAAATATTTTACGCCCTTGCTTGACCTTCCGCCAAGCCCCTTGGCACAGTGCGTCGCTGCACTTTGATTTCTATGCCGGAGACGACCCGATGGCCGGGGACAAACAGCCCAATCTGACCGACAAGGCCCGTCAGCAGGCCGCCGAGCGCGACAAACGCCGGGCCGAAGCCTTGCGCGCCAATCTGCACCGCCGCAAGGCGCAGACCCGCGCCCGCCAGGATGAGGCCGCGCAGGACGCTGCTCCTATCTTGGCGTCGGACGAGGCTGCTGCCGAGGGCTGAGCAGGCTGCAAAGCAGACCCGAGCAGACCCGAGCCGTCCAACTGTTACACATATCTTGTGGTGCCGGTATCAGTGCGCTACAAGAACCGTTGCATTCCCAGGGGAGCCTTGAAGACCATGTCCGTGATGCCCGATAGCTGGATCCGCGAGCAGGCCGTGAACCACGGCATGATCACGCCCTTTACTGAAAAGCTTCAGCGCCAGGGCTGCATTTCCTATGGCCTGTCGTCTTACGGCTATGACGCCCGCGTCTCGCGCGAGTTCAAGATTTTCACCAACGTCGATTCCGCCGTGGTGGACCCCAAGGATTTTTCGACGCAAAGCTTCGTCGATCGTGAAACTGACGTCTGCGTCATTCCGCCCAACAGCTTTGCCCTGGCCCGCACGGTCGAATATTTCCGCATTCCCCGCGATGTGCTGGTGATCTGCCTGGGTAAATCGACCTATGCCCGCTGTGGCATCATCGTCAACGTCACCCCGCTGGAACCCGAATGGGAAGGCCATGTGACGCTGGAGTTTTCCAACACCACCCCGCTGCCCGCCAAGATTTACGCCAACGAAGGCGCTTGCCAGTTCATCTTCCTCAAGGCGGACAAAGCTTGCGACATTTCCTATGCCGACCGTTCCGGCAAGTATCAGGCGCAACAGGGTGTGACGCTGCCCCGTCTGTAAAGGACGGGGTTTCGTTTTTTCGCGTTCTTCAGGGTTAAAGCAGAGACTTCATGGACAAGATCAGGATCGTCGGCGGCACGCCGCTTAAGGGCACCATCACCATCGGCGGGGCCAAGAACGCCGCTTTGACCCTGATGCCGGCCTGTCTTCTGACCGAAGGCACGCTCAGCCTGTCCAATCTGCCCCATTTGATGGACATCACCACCATGGCGAACCTGCTGGCTCAGCACGGTGTCGCCATGTCGCTGAACGGCCACGCCCCCAACGGTGGGCATACCGGCCGTGTCTTGGAGCTGACCGCCGCCACCATCACCAGCACCACCGCCCCTTACGATCTGGTGCGCAAGATGCGCGCGTCTGTTCTGGTGTTGGGTCCGCTGCTGGCCCGCTGCGGTAAGGCCCGCGTCTCGCTGCCGGGTGGCTGTGCCATCGGTACCCGTCCCGTCGATCTGCACCTGAAGGCGCTGGAAGCCATGGGCGCCAAGATCGATGTGGATGGCGGTTATATCGTGGCCGAAGTTCCGGCTGGCCGTCTGAAGGGTGCCGAAGTGGTGTTCCCCCAGGTGACCGTTGGCGGGACCGAAAATATCCTGATGGCGGCCACCCTGGCCGAGGGCGAAACCGTCATCATGAATGCAGCCCAGGAACCGGAAATCACCGATCTGGCCCATTGTCTGATGGCCATGGGGGCCAAGATCAGCGGTGTAGGCACGCCGGTGCTGCGGGTGCAGGGTGTCGATAAGCTGCATGGCTGC
Source organism: Rhodospirillaceae bacterium (assembly GCA_030151865.1). Classification (GTDB taxonomy): domain Bacteria; phylum Pseudomonadota; class Alphaproteobacteria; order Rhodospirillales; family Magnetospirillaceae; genus JASLCK01. The sequence continues at coordinate 1,814 of JASLCK010000220.1, forward strand.
GACTATTCGGTGCTGCCCGACCGGATTGAAACCGGCACCTATATGGTTGCCGCCGCCATCACCCGTGGCGACATTGAATTGATCGGATCGCGTCGCGATCTGCTGACGGCGGTGGAAAAGGTGCTGGTTGATTGCGGTGTGACCATCGAGGATACCGAGCGCGGTTTTCGCGTGCGGGCCGATGGCGGGCGCAAGATTTCCGGCGTCGATATCATGACCGAACCCTATCCGGGTTTCCCCACCGATATGCAGGCCCAGTTGATGGCGCTGATGGCGACCGCCGATGGGGCCAGCATGATCACCGAGACCATTTTTGAAAACCGCTTCATGCACGTGCCGGAACTGACCCGCATGGGGGCGCGCGTCAATGTGCACGGGTCTTCGGCCATTGTGCGCGGCGTGCCCAAGCTGTCGGGTGCGCCGGTGATGGCCACCGACCTGCGCGCTTCGGTGTCGCTGGTGCTGGCGGGTCTGGCCGCGCAGGGTGAGACCATCGTCAATCGCGTTTATCACCTGGACCGCGGCTATGAGCGGGTCGAGGAAAAACTGGCCGCTTGCGGTGCGCAGATCGAGCGCATCAAGGACGCTGAAGCCGCCGAGTAATTCGGGCGGTCGATCACCAGGGTATGATCTGGATGATCAAATGATGCAACCGGGCGGCATTGCGCCGCCCGATCATTGCAGTTTTTGCAAATTAACTTTGTTAGTTGTTGCTCGCTCGGCGTGTGTCCGCTAGTCTCCGCCATCCCTTGGAGATGGTGGAATGATAAGGCGTGCTCTGGCGGCTTTGATCGCGGTTGCGGGTCTTGGCGCTCTGGTCCTGTTTGGCGGTACTTTGGTGCATGCTGCGGACGAGGCCAAGTCAGCTCCCAGCGACGTCGTGCAGGTTTTTCGTTCGGTTTGTCAGGCCATGCCGATGGATCGCGATACGGTTCGGCAATGGGCCGATGGCGCCAAGGACAGTGCCCATGCCTGCAAGATGATGGCCGAGCAGTTGGGTAAGGCGACGGAGGAGCAGGAGGCCTCGGGCCACCATCCCGGCACGCTGCCCAGCGGCAGCCTGGACAGCACCCTGACCCGGATGTGCGATCAGATGATGGCCGGACAGGCAGGGGCGTCTACCTTCTGTTCGACTTTCGTGGCCGAAAAAATCCGTCAGGCCGAAGTGCTGGGCCATTCCGCCAACCCCCTGTTGGCTTTGTGGGTGCCGGTGGTCAGTTGCGTGCAGTTGGCGGGCAAGCTGACCGGCAAGCCGCAAAGCGAAGGCGTCTGTCTGGTGGGCGACAAGGCCCCGCCCTTCGCCGCATTCCAGCCCTATAGTGACAATCTGGATTCCGTGCTGGCGGCGCAGATCACCCGGCATTTCTCGGTCGGCTCCAGCGTTCCTGACATGATCAAGGCGGCCAAGACGGTCGGTTTTTCCTGCGTGGAAGCCAATAAAAGCGGCCCTGGCCGGTGCAGCCTGCTGACCCAGGTCTTCCCCTTCAGCCCCAAGCAAGGGCCGTCCATGGCGGTCACCTGGAACTGGGTGATGACCTGGCAGGTGGACAGCGGCAAGGTGCAGTCCCTGTATGTGGAAATGCAGCCGTCGTCCATCTGACGCGCAAGTGCGAGATAATCAGCAAAAAGCCCCGGAACGATCTCGTCCGGGGCTTTTTGTTTGGCGCGCCCAGCAGGGTTCGAACCTGCGACCTGCCGCTTAGAAGGCGGCTGCTCTATCCAACTGAGCTATGGGCGCTGAAGGGGTGGGTCTGATAAGACCAGGCTGGCCCGGGCAAGTCTCGATCGGCTTGCCCAGGACGCAGGGAAAACTTAGCCGACGCGATTGAACGCGAAGTTGTCGGCGTAGTTCTTCGGCTTGACGACCTTGGCCGGGCGGTCTTCGGTGACGCTGTAGGTCAGGCCTTCGCGTTCGGCGTAGGCGACGGCAGCTTCCTTGGTGGGGAAGTGCATGCGCAACTGCGAGCGGGTATCGCGCGAGCCGTTCCAGCCCATCAGCGGATCGGGGCTCTTACGGTCAGTCGGCTCGTATTCCAGCAGCCAGCTATGCTCGTTGGCGCGGCCGGATTGCATGGCGTTCTTGGACGGACGATAGATGCGGACCTGCGGCATGTCGCGTTACCTTCCTCGAGTTCTGCGTCTGGAAATTGCGCTCTGAAACCGATGCAATTCGGTAAGACGGGTATGATGGTCGGGGCGAGAGGATTCGAACCTCCGGCATCCAGCTCCCAAAGCTGGCGCTCTACCAGGCTGAGCTACACCCGGACCACAGGGTTCTAGGGGTTTTTGCCTGTCAGCGCAAGGGTTAAGCGCAAGGGAATGGTCTGTGTTTAACCATACTGCCAGACGGGGTTTAGCGACCTAAAACGTCTTTACGAAGTGATGGCAGCCGATCCTGTAATGTTGGCTCATATAAAGCCGGTGGGCGGCGGCGCGGTCGGGGCCGACGCCGGAATCCAGATGCACGGCGGTGCAGCCCTGGCGTTTGGCTTCGGCTTCGGCCCAATCCATGATGCGGGCGCCATAGCCCTGGCCGCGTTGGTCGGGCAGGGTGGCGATATC
>JASLCK010000225.1 GCA_030151865.1 Rhodospirillaceae bacterium
GCCATCCACCATATCGCCGAGGCGGTAACGCGTCTGCGCGACCTGAGCCCCTTGTGGGAGATGCATCAGGATGGAATCGACCTCAAGACCATTCAGTGGGCCGGACATTGAACAGGGGAGCAGGGCATGTCTTATAGCAATAAGGTCATCGACCATTACGAAGCGCCGCGCAACGTGGGCAGCCTCGATAAGACCGCTTCGAATGTCGGCACTGGCCTGGTCGGGGCACCAGCCTGCGGCGATGTGATGAAGCTTCAGATCCAGGTCAGTGAGGACGGCATCATCGAGGATGCCAAGTTCAAGACCTTCGGGTGCGGATCGGCCATTGCCTCGTCGTCGCTCGTCACGGAATGGGTAAAGGGCAAGACCCTGAACGAAGCCCTGGAGATCAAGAACACCGAGATAGCCCAGCATCTGGCTTTGCCGCCGGTCAAAATCCACTGCTCGGTTTTGGCCGAAGACGCCATCAAAGCTGCCGTCGCCGATTATCGTCAGAAAGCCGGTAAGGAATAAGGAGAGCACTCATGGCTCAGAAATCTCCCATTACCCTGACCGAAGCCGCCGCACGTCAGGTGAAGACCTTGTTGGAGCGTCGGGGGAAACCGGCGCTGGGCATTCGCATCGGGGTTTCCAGCAAGGGCTGCTCTGGCATGTCCTACAGCATCGAATATGCAGATGAAGCCTCGGCGCTGGATGAAGCGGTGGAACAGCATGGCGTAACCGTGCTGATCGATCCCAAAGCCGCCCTTTATATCCTGGGAACGGAAATGGATTTCGTCGAAGACAAGATGCAAAGCGGTTTTGTCTTCCGCAATCCCAACGAAAAAGGTCGCTGTGGTTGCGGCGAATCGTTCCACGTTTAAGGGGGCGGGCATGAACAACGACTTGGTTCTTCTGCAAATTCACGAGCCGGGAGAAACACCCGCCCCCCATGAGAAAGGGCCCGGGGTTGCGGTTGGGATTGATCTGGGCACCACTAATTCCGTTGTTGCCGTGTCGGTGGCGGGGACGGCGGAAATCCTGACCGGAGAGGATGGGGAACGGCTGCTGCCTTCGGTCGTTCATTATCGTCAGGATGGCGGCGTCGAGGTTGGTCATGCGGCGCTGGCCGCGATTGCCGAACATCCCGACCGGGTTGTCGCCTCGGTCAAACGGCTGATGGGACGCGGGTTGGAGGATGTAAAGGCCCTGGCCGGTGCCTTGCCTTACTGCCTTGCCCCCGCTGTCGAGGGCGGGATGGTGCGCTTGTTGGTGTCGGACCGCACCCTCAGCCCGGTCGAAGTGTCCGCCGATATTTTGCGGGCGGCGCGGGAACGGGCAGAAAAGGCGTTGTTGGGGCGTTCCGTCAGTCGCGCGGTCATCACAGTGCCTGCTTATTTTGACGATGCCTCGCGCATGGCGACCAAGGATGCGGCCCGCTTGGCCGGTCTGGAAGTTTTGCGACTGGTCAACGAGCCGACGGCTGCCGCCCTGGCCTATGGTCTGGATAATGGAGCCGAGGGACTGTACGCCGTCTATGATCTGGGGGGCGGAACCTTCGACATTTCCCTGCTGCAAATGGAAAAGGGCGTCTTTCAGGTTTTGGCCACCGGCGGCGATGCGGCGCTGGGCGGTGATGACATCGATCATGCCGTGGCGCAGGCCTTTTTGGCCGAACATGCCGCCGCCTTTGGTCCGATGGTTCTGACCAGTGCCGAGGCCAAGCAAATCCTGATGGTGGGGCGCAGCGTCAAGGAAGCTTTGACCACGGCTGAAAGCGGCCGGTGGACGATTACGGTCGGCGGTCAAAGTTCTGAACACAGCCTGACGCGCTCTCAATTGGATGATCTGGCTGCGCCGCTGATTGATCGCACCATCGCCATCATTGACGATGTTTTGTACGACGCAGTGATCGAGGTCGGCGATATTAAAGGAATCGTTCTGGTCGGCGGCTCGACCCGGATGCCCCTGGTGCGGCAAAAGGTCACGGATTTCTTTGGCCGCCCGCCGCTGACCGACATCAATCCCGACGAAGTGGTGGCCATTGGCGCCGCCTTGCAGGCCGAGGCCCTGACCGTCGGCGCCGACACCCTGTTGCTGGATGTCACCCCTCTCAGCCTGGGGATGGAAACCATGGGCGGCGTCGTGGAACGGATCGTTCCTCGCAATACCCCGATCCCCGTCGCCATGGCCCAGGAATTCACCACCTATCAGGATGGTCAGACGGCCATGTCCATTCATGTGGTGCAAGGCGAGCGCGAGATGGTGGATCAATGCCGGTCCCTGGCCCGTTTCGTGCTGACCGGCATTCCGCCAATGACGGCGGGGGCGGCCCGGATCCGGGTCAGTTTCCTGGTGGATGCCGATGGTTTGCTGACCGTCATGGCCCGGGAAATCACCACCGGGGTCGAACAGCGGGTGGCCGTCAAGCCGACCTATGGCCTGAGCGAAGACGACATGGCCACCATGCTGCGTGAGGCTATGGTGCATGCCCGCGACGATATGGAGGCCCGCCTGTTGGCCGAAGCCAAGGTTGAAGCCAAACGTTCGGCCCTGGCTGTGGAAGCGGCGTTGTCGGTCGATGGCGATCTTTTGTCGGATGTCGAACATGCCAAAATTGCGGCAGTCCTGGCTGCCGTTTATCAGGCCTGTGCGAGCGAGGACGGGCGCGACAAGGTGCAGGAGGCTGCTGCCGATCTGGAGACGGCCACCAAATCCTTCGCCGAACGCCGGATGGATCGGGGCATCCGCGCCGCTTTGGCCGGTGTCGCCTTGGATAAACTCAATACCGTGCTGCATGCTGCCGAAGGGGATGCCCATGCCGCTTCATAGCTATCATTGCGACCAATGCGGTCACGAGTTCGAAACCCTGGTGCGGGGGGACGAGCAGGTCGCCTGTCCTTCCTGCCAAAGCCTCGCTTTATCCCGTTTGTTAGGGCGCACAGCCCCCATGGGCAAGACCGAGGCCGCCATGGGCACCATCCGCCGCCAAGCCGCCCGCGAAGGGTATTTCAGCAATTATAGCCCCGCCGAATTGAAGCGCTTAGCATGGCGTATGTCCGACAGACATCTGTCGGAGATACGACAGAATTTTAAAATATATAGATAAAAC
>JASLCK010000228.1 GCA_030151865.1 Rhodospirillaceae bacterium
GTGGCGATTTCCCCGCCATATTCGGCGACGACGAATTGCGGCAGTTGCGGGTCCGGGCGGACATGCAGGCCGGTCAGCCGCGCGCCATGGGCGGCCGCCATGTTGACCGCGACCTCCAGGCGGGCAGGGCACGCCTTGCTGTCGTCCACATATACCAAGATGTCCTTGAAGGCCATGGCCCCCTCCCCTTGAAGACGTCTCATGCGATTGGGCTAATTATACTCCAGCCCGTCAGGCTTGACCATCGGTGGGCTGAAAATCCTAGGGTGAAGTGGGCTTCGAGACTTTCTCGCGGGTGCGGCGCACCGCAACGGTTTCGCCGCCAATGCCCCAATTATCCATTTCCACTTCGTCGATCACCACCACGGTGGTTGCCGGATTTTTGCCCAGCACCTCCACCAGCAGGTCGGTTGCCCCCTTGATCAGACGGGCTTTTTGTTCGGCGGTTACGCCTTCGCGGGTGATCTTGATGTTGACGTAGGGCATGGGACGTTTCCTTTTCCTTTTTCATAGGCGAACGAAAGCAACGACAGCAGGGCCGAAGCCAGGACCGCCAGGGCCGCACCCGACAAGGGCAGGGTGAAATCCCCATCCTTGCCCGCCGTCAGACCGGCCAGTAATGGGCCCAGGATTTGCCCGACGCTGTAAAGGGCGGTGGCAAAGGCGGCGGCCTGACCTGCCTGATGGGGGCGCAAGCGTGCCGCCAGACTGAGCGACAGGCTGACAATGCCGATAAAGGTGCCGCCAAACAGCATGGCCGACAGCAAGCCGGGCAGGGCGCCGCCCCACAGGGGCAGAACAATGCCGATGGCTTGGGCGATATAGGCGACGCTTAGGGCTATCCAGGGGCCGGTGCGCCGCGCCAGAAGGCTCCACAACAACAGCGAGGGGGCGGCTGCCAGACCGGCTAAAATCCAGGCGACCGAGCCCAGAGCCGCCGTCTCCGGCGCTTGTTTCAGCACTCGCACAATAAAGGTGCCCGAGACGATATAGCCCATCCCTTCCAGCGAATAAGCCGCCAGCAGCAGCCAAAACAGAATCTTGCCGCTGTTTGTCCCTTCGTCGGGTGCAGCGGGGCGGGCGGTCATGGCGGCATGGGAATGACCGGGCAAAGTCCAGGCAGGCAGCAGCAGTGCCAGGGCGAATATCCCCAGACAGAGCCATGACAATTGCCAGCCGGGCAGGCATTGGGTGATCAGGCCGGATAGGGCGATCCCCCACCCGACACCGGAAAAATGCACCGCCGCCCCGGTGGATCCGGTGGCCGCGCCGCTTTCCAGGACAAAGGCGGTGGATAGGCTGAAAATCATGCCGCTGGCAACACCTGCGCCAAAACGCACCACATTCCAGACCGTCATATCCAGGGGGGGGACCATCAGCAGAATGCAGGCTACCCCCAAGATCAGGCCGATGCGCAGACCCAAGCCGCGCCGTTGGTGGGAAAGGCGTCCGCCCAGCACTACGCCGACCAGATAGCCGAACAGGTTGAACGACGCCATCAGCCCGGCGGCGCGATCATCAAACCCCAAATCGCTTTGCATGGCGGGCAGCACGGCGGTAAAGGCGAAGCGGCCAATTCCCATGGCCGCCATCAGGGCAGTCAGACCGCACAATTGGATACGCCAGCGCTGGGCTGCGGACATGGGATGTTGCATCGATGGGGCCTCCTTCCACCTTGTCAAGGATGGCGGGGAAGAGGTATCAATACAAATGATTAGTTTTGATATTTCATATCTCTGATGGTGAATTGTATGGAAACCAGCGCCCTGCGAATGTTTCGTGCCGTCGCCGAAACCGGTAGCGTTTCCCGTGCCGCCGAAAAGATGAATTGCGTCCAATCCAACGTCACCGCCCGCCTGAAAAAGTTGGAGGAGGAATTGGACGCCCCATTGTTTACCCGCACAGCGCGGGGCATGGTGCCGACCCCGGCCGGGCGGGTGTTGCAGGATTATGCCCAGCGTCTGCTGGGACTGGTGGACGAAGCCGCCCGCGCTGTCCGCGCCGTGCGCCAAGGGGGCGGACCGTTGGCCCTGGGGTCGATGGAAACCACGGCGGCGGTACGGTTGCCCGCCATTCTTGCCCATTTTCATCAAGACTATCCCGATGTGGATTTGTCGCTGATCACCGGCAATAGCGAGGAAATGGTGCAGGGTGTGCTGGACCGCCGCCTGGATGGCGCCTTGGTGGGGGGCGCGGTCGATCATCCCGATCTGGCCAGTAAGATCATCTATAATGAGGAACTGGTGCTGGTGCATGACGGCGAACGGGCCACCAAGCCGGTGTTGCTGACCTTTCGGCGCGGCTGCTTCTATCGCGCCCAGGCCGAACGCTGGCTGCGCGAAAGCGGGCGCTTGCCGGTGCGGGTGATGGAGTTCGGCACCCTGGATGGAATTTTGGGCTGCGTGGCGGCGGGCATGGGCTGCACGGTTCTGCCCCGTGTGGTGGTGGAGCGCCCGCAATATGCTGCCCTGGTCTGTTTCGAGCCCTTGCCGCCCCAGATCGCTCACGCCCCCACCAGCCTGATCTGGCGCATCGATGCGCCGGAAAATCCGGTACTGCGGGCTTTTTCCGATTATTGCGGCACTCAGACCGCCCGATAATGTCCGGGCGGTCTGAGTGCTTGCAGGTCAAAGGCGGCTTTTGATCAGGACATGGCGTTTGCGCCCCGCCGACAGGCGCAAGCCATCGCTTTGCTGCAACTGGTCGGGGCTGATCCGTGCCGCCTCGTCGCTGATCGGTTCGCCGTTCAGTCTGGCCCCGCCTGCCGCAATCAGTCGCCGCGCTTCGCCTTTCGACGCTGTCAGACCCGACAGCACCAGCAGGTCCACCAAAGGCAGGCCATCCCCGATTTGTTGGGCGGTCAGGGACAGGCAGGGCAAGCCCGCCGCTGCTGCGGCAGCGCCGTGGATCAAGGCAGTGATTTCGTCGGCCAGAAGAGCCTTGGCGTCGTTGATTTCCACGCCTTGTAACTGCTCCAGCCGGGCAATTTCGCTGAGCGGCAGTTCGGTGAACAGGCGTAGAAAGCGGCCAACATCAGCATCTTCGGTATTGCGCCAAAACTGCCAGAAATCATAAGCCGACAACCGGTCTGCACTCAGCCACACCGCACCCTGAGCGGTCTTGCCCATTTTGGCCCCGGAAGCGGTGGTCAGAAGCGGTGTGGTCAGACCGAATAGGGACAGACCGCTGCCGCGTCGTCCCAGTTCCACCCCATTGACGATATTGCCCCATTGATCCGATCCGCCCATTTGCAGGCGGCAGCCGTGACGCCGTGCCAGTTCGACGAAGTCAAAGGCTTGCAGCAGCATGTAGTTGAATTCAAGAAAGGTCAGCGATTGTTCCCGCTCTAACCGCTGCTTGACCGAGTCAAAGCTGAGCATGCGGTTGACGGTGAAATGTCGCCCGAAATCCCGCAGGAAGGGGACATAGCCCAGTTCATCCAGCCAATCCGCATTGTTGGCCATCACCGCGTCGGTGGGGCCATCGCCAAATTTCAGCAGGGCGTTGAATACCTGGGAAATGCCGGAAATGTTGGCGGCAATGCGCTGATCATCCAGCAAAGGCCGACTGGTATCGCGAAAGCTGGGGTCGCCAATGCGCGTTGTCCCGCCGCCCATCAGGGCAATGGGCTTGTTGCCGGTGCGTTGCAGCCAGCGCAAGGCCATGATCGATAAAAGATGCCCCACATGCAGGCTGTCGGCGGTGGCGTCAAACCCGACATAGGCACTGACCGGACAGGTCAGAAACTCCCGGTCCAGGGCGTCCAGATCGGTGCATTGGTGAATGAAGCCGCGTTCGGCCATGACGGCCAGAAACTCGGATTTGGGGGCGGGGGTGGACATCAAAGCATCTCCTGGCCGGAAGGCCGGAGAGCCAGACCGTTGAACACACGCGACCGCCGACCTTGCGGCGGTTCAGTGTCTTAAACGATAACGATGATCGACACGCCGCCCTGATGGTGCGGCGCATAATAGCGACAGGTTGGGATGGCTATCTTGATCATGGGGTCAGGATTTACTCCTGCCCGAAGGGGGTGGTCAAGGTTTGGGTGACAGCCATGAAAAAAGCCGGCTCCTGGAGGAACCGGCTTTTCCGATCAGGCCAGAGGCTTACTGCTTCTGATTCATATCCATCTTGGAATGATCCATGTCCATCTTCGAATGGTCCATGTCCATGTTGGAATGATCCATCTTTTCGTGGTCATGGCCTTCCATATGTTCCAGCGGATTGGCGCCGGGCTTGTCCACCTTGATGGTGACTTCGACGGTGCCCGCCTTTTCAAAGGTCAGGGTCAGGGGGATCTTGTCGCCGTCGGCCAGGGGCTTGGCCAGGTTCATCAGCATGATATGCAGCCCGCCCGGCTTCAGTTCGGCCTTGCCGTGCGCCGGGATTTCGATGCCGCCTTCAACCGCGCGCATCTTCATCACGCCGTTGTCCATCAGATGGGTGTGCAACTCGGCGGTCTTGGCGGCGGGGGTCGCAGCCGATACCAGGCGGTCAGCCTGATCGCCGTTGTTTTCGATGATCATGAAACCAGCCCCGTTCGCAGCCGGGGTGGCGCGGCTCCAGGGATGGATGATGGTCAGCGAACCGGCCTTGTATTCATGGGCGGAAACAGACCCGACGACGGCAACGCAGGCAATGGCGGCAGCCGCGAACAAACGCGAAAACTTCATGGGAAATATCCTTCAAGAAAGAACCAAACGAATGTCAGGCGATCTTGAAGGTCGAGGGCGGGCCGCGGGGATCCTGCGGGCGATAGGCCCGCGCCACCCAGGGCAAACTGGTCGGCGGCGCATCAGGAATGACGCTGACGACGGGGGGAGTTGCCGGCAGCACAGGTGCTGCAGCCAGCAGACCGGAACCCGGATGGGTAAGCGGTGAACAGAACAGGCAAAGCTGGGCGTGAGTTTGGGTCGGGGCTTGTCGCGGTGCCTCGGACCCGACGTCGTCCAAACGCTGCATGCCGGCGGGCGTGCAGATGTAATGGACCAACGCTTCGAACGACGCCAGTTCGCCGCTGGGGCTGGGCAGAATCGGTAAAGACCCGCCAGCCAGCGCAAGGACAAACATCCACAGGCCAACGATCCGCGGCATCGGATTGTTGAACAGGGTCAAGACCCGCATGTGAAAGAGTTTGCGCATGTCGGCAGTTTCCGATTTGCGCCGGACGGAGTCAATAACTCTGGTCAAGCATGGCGGGACGCAAGGCCCGGTTTTTCACGGTTTGCGCCATTGCGCCGTTGGCACGGTGGGTTATATTTATGCGCATGAATTAACGGGGCTGATCAACAGGGCGGACCAGATATCATGAACAGTCAAGTCAAGACCGTCATCCTGACCGGGGCCAGCCAGGGCATTGGGCATGCCACGGTGCAGCGTTTCATGCGCGAAGGCTGGCGGGTCATCACCTGTGCCCGTCAGGAAATCCCGGCCCATTGCCGCCGCGACCCGTTGTGGACGCACCATATCCCCACCAATCTGTCCGACCCGGAAAGCCTGGACGCCTTTGTCCGCCAGTCCAACGAAATCCTTGACGGTCAGCCCCTGCACGCCCTGGTCAATAATGCGGGGGTCAGCCCCAAGACCCCGTTCAAGGAACGGCTGGGCGTGCTGAACGGCCCCATCGACGGCTGGAAGGATGTGTTCGAGTTGAACTTCTTCGCGCCTTTGAAGCTGGCGCGCGGCTTTGCCTCTGCTCTGCATAAGGGGCCGGGGGCGATCGTCAACATTACCTCGATCGCTGGGCATTACGTCCATCCCTTCGCGGGCTCGGCCTATTCCACGTCCAAGGCGGCTTTGTCGGGTTTGACCCGCGAAATGGCGGTGGAATTCGCGCAACTGAACGTGCGCGTCAACGCCGTGGCCCCCGGTGAAATCAAGACCGACATGATTTCTCCCGAATACGAAGCCTTGATCCCGCGTATTCCGCTGGATCGCATGGGGTCGGTGGACGATGTGGCCGGGGTGGTCTATCGCCTGTGCTCGGACGATTTCGCCTATGTCACGGGGACGGAAATCTTCGTGACCGGTGGCCAGCACCTGTACTGAGAACGAGCCTCCCGTCTTGCCGGTCAGGCGCTGCGGCGCTGGCTTTCGGTCAGGCGGGGGCACAACAGGTTCAGCAAATCCATCATATCGGGCACGTTGGCATAATGCCGGGCGTCGCCTTGGGGAATGATGTCCCAGGCGGCTTTGCTGTCCAAGGACAGGTGGGCGGCGACTTCCAGCCCTTCGGTTTCGTCCAGCAGCCCGGCGGGCACCCAATAATAGAGCAGGTCGCGCAGTGGATTGGGCACCGGCGAGCCGCAGCAGGAACAGAAATCAGTGCGATATCCGCTGTCCTTGACCCAGGATTTGATCTGGTCTTGCCCCGACAGCCAGCGGAAATGACGTTCCTCGACGATGGTGGCGGCGTTGGAGGCGGCCCCGCTTTGCTTGCGGCATAACGAGCAATGGCACTGGTAAAGCCGGGGCATCGGGCCGGAAATCTCGAACGAGACTTTTCCGCACAGACAGCGTCCCTGGATATTGCTCATCTTGCGCTTCCTTATCCCCACGCCCCCGTCAGGAGCAGTTTGTGGTGCACCACCTTGGGTGGGGCTGTTCAATTTTTTCGGGTCGCCAGCCAAATGCCCGCGAAGATTGCCGCCATGCCGACGCCATGAAACCAATAAAAGCCTTCGCCCAGAATGACCGCCGCCAGCACCGCCGTAAAGACGGGCAGAAGGTTGGTATATAATCCGGCGGTATTGGCCCCCAGCTTGGCGACCCCCCAATTCCAGATGGCGTAAGCCCCGAGAGAGGGCAGCACCGCCACATAGGCGATCAGTTCCACCGTCTTCCAGGTGACGTCAAAGCCTTGGCCGTTGGCTGCCTCCAGCAGATAAAACGGCAGAATGAACAGGGTGCCGACACCGACCTGAACGGTCAGCAAGGCCACCTGATCAAGTCCAGTGGGGTGACGGCGCAGCAGAACCGAGAAGAACGCCCAACTGGCCACTGCCGCCAGCGCCCATAAATCGCCACCATGCAGTTGCAGTCCGAGCAGAGCCGCCGGTTCGCCCCGCGCGATTACCAACACCACCCCCAGAAACGACGCGCCGATGCCGATGCCCTGGCGCAAGGTGATGCGGTCCTTGGTCCAGATCCACGACAGAAAGACGATGGCAACGGGGATGGCGGCGCTGACCAGGGTGGCGTTGATGGCCGTGGTGGTGGTCAGGGCGATGTACAGCAGGCTGTTATAGGCGGTGACGCTGAAGACCGCCAACAGGCACAGTACCTTCCATTGGGCGGCGATACGGTTGCGTTGGGCCAGCACGCGGCGCGCCCCAAAAGGCAGCAGCAGCAGAAAGGCAAACAGCCAGCGCCAGAAGGCCAGCGCCAGGGGCGGCAGCAAGCCAACCGCCATGCGCCCCGCCACGGCATTGCCCGCCCAGAATAACGGCGGCAGCAGCATGATCAGATATGGCGACATCAGACGGTTGAGAAACGGCAAAGCGGAACGGTTCCTAAAAAGCGGCCCCGGATGGGGATAGAGGGTTGATCTTGTTGCATGATGCATCATCGCCCTTGACCGTGGCGACAGCTTTTTCCTGTACGGGCGTCAGATCAGGAAAAGAAGGAGGTTTCAGGACGTTATTTCCCGTCTTTCACCCATAATCGCCTTGACGGGCGGGGCAGGGCGACTAACGTTAGGCCAGATTCCTGTCTTTTCCTTAACCCTTGTGTGGATGCCATGTCTGAACAGCCCCGTTCCATCCTGGTTTATGTCGGCCTGGATTACGTCGGCGATGGCTTGATGAAGCTGCCGTTTGTGCGCGCCTTGCGGGCGGCGTACCCGGATGCACGCATCACCTGGCTGGCGGGCAAGGGCAAAACGGTCTATGGCGGGGTGCTGGCCCCGGTGGTCGCCGGTCTGGTGGACGAGGTGATTCAGGAAGCCAAAATCGGTTCGCGCTGGTGGGAATTGCTGCGTCGTCCCCTGGCTAGCC
>JASLCK010000402.1 GCA_030151865.1 Rhodospirillaceae bacterium
CTGCCGCCTTTGAGCATGCGGCCGGTGTGGCCGAGGGCGGTGCGCGTGATCATGCCCAGGATCAGCCCGGCCATGGCGCCCACCGTCAGCACGTGGGTGACCACGTGCAGCGTATTCCAGCCCAGCCCATGCAAGGCGATCAGCAGCAGAGCCACCACGATCCAGGCATGCGCCAGATGCAGCACCCACAGCAGCGGCACCGGCCCGGTCCGCCAGCCCTGCCACCCCTTCATGCGGGCAAAGTGGGCAATGGAGGCCAAAAGGCAGAGCCCCCCAGCCAGGATCGAGCCGGGCAGCGCCAGTTGGGCAATCCCCGCCGCCACCAGCAAGGCAATGGCGGTCTTATCCAGCCACGGCTTGGAACTGGTCTGCACCACGATGCCCGCCATACGAAGGCCGCTTTGGGTAAAACCCGGAATGATCCGCCCGCCGATGATGGCGATCATGGTCAGGATGATGAACACCCCACCCCACAAACCAAGCCGCCCGGTCTGCGCCAACCCCAGGATTTCCGCTTGAACCAGCGCATTGGCCAAGGTTAGCAGCAATAGAATGGGGACAAAGGCGATGTTGCGCCATTTGCCCGCTTTGATCAGGGATGGGGCCAGGGCCAGCGCCAGACAGGGCAAAAACGCCAGACTGAGAACCGCGCCAATCCAGGTCGGCACCAACGCGGCCCCGGCAAACGCCAGACGCGCCGCCAGCCACAGACCAGCCAAAGCAGCCAAGCGCCCGCCCCGCAGACCACCGCCGCCGGTCCAGTTGGGGACCGCCGTCAGCAGAAAACCGGCAATCGCCGCCCCGGCAAAGCCGAAGATCATTTCGTGACCATGCCACAACAGCGATGGATAAGGCAGGTTAAGCGACACTCCACTTAAGACCTGGGCCAGCCACAGCGGCACCATCAGCGCAGCCTGTACGCCCGCAGCCAAAAAAAACGGGCGGAACCCCGCGCGAAACAGTGGAAAGGCGCTATCCGCAACGGGATCGGCGTCAATCTGGATCAACATGCGTCCTCCTTACCCGTGAGGGCTCGAATACCTTTCGGACCTGAAAACGGGCGACAGAGACAGACTTAACCGCATCCTGGGATAAGGCGGCCTTAACCCCGATCAAGCGGGTGACCTATGACAGATTTGCAACTCTGTTTATCGCCAACGAAAGATTAATGGTTTGACAATTCAACTGTACTGTATAGTTTAATCATTATTGACGGTTCGGTCAGGTTAGGAGGCTGGATAAAGTGGAAGGCCAGGAAATTCGCCGTAAGAGACTCCCCCGCGAAGAGCGCGAGCGTCTCATTCTTGAAGAGGCTGTCCGCTTCTTTGCCGAAGTCGGTTTTGAAGGCCAGACCCGTGCGCTTGCCGACCGCCTGGGCGTGACGCAGCCGCTTCTCTACCGCTACTTCCCCGATAAGGATGCCCTGATCGAACGCGTGTTCGATGAAGTGTACCTGAAGCATTGGGACCCCGAATGGGATAAAATCCTGCATGACCGGTCGCAGCCGCTGGTCGAACGCATGGTCGCCTTTTATCGGGCGTTCTGTTCCGCCATGTTCCGCGAGGAATGGGTCCGCATCTTCATGTTCGCAGGCCTGAAGGGTGAAGCGATCAACGCTCGCTATTTGGAAAGCGTGAAGACCAACATTCTGGAACCCATGGTCGGGGAAATGCGCCTGGAACTGGGTCTGCCCAGCGCCAGCCAGTCGCCGATCAATGACATGGAAATCAATATGGCCTGGGCTCTGCACGGCGCCATCTTCCACCTGGCCCTGCGCAAGTGGGTCTACAACCTGCCGGTCCCGGAAAATATCGATCTCTTGATCGAATGCACCGTGCGGTCCTTTATGCAGGGCAACGCCGAAGCGTTCCGCACCCTGGTGAAGTCGGAAAATCTTGATCTGCGCGCCGTGTCGTAACGGTCGATCAAGGATTTCAGGACTAGACATTAAAAAGCCGGTGCCTCAGGGCACCGGCTTTTTTCATCTCATGCCCCCAGGCAAACCCTATTTCGTCCGGTCTGTTTGGCCTGATAGAGGCCCTTGTCGGCGGATGACAGCATCGCCTCGATATCCACATCCTTGCCCAGGCTGCGCGCACAAACGCCAATGCTGACGGTCATGCTCAAGCGCCCCACTTCGGTCGGCAGCGAGATTTCGGCGACATTACGCAACAGCCGCTCCGCCAAACGCAAAGCGCCCTGCTGGTCGGTCTCCGGCAGCAGAATGGCAAATTCCTCCCCACCCAGACGGCCCAGCAAATCTTCCTGGCGGATCAGATCGCGGCAAACCTCGACCAAGGCGCGGATTGCCAGATCCCCCACGGGATGACCAAAGCTGTCGTTAATGCGCTTGAAGTAATCAATATCGAGCATCAGCACCGACAGATCATGGCGATAGCGATGACACCGCTGCGCTTCGGCAAAGGCGCATTCCATGAAGTGGCGGCGATTTGAACAGCCGGTCAAAGGATCGGTGGTAGCCAGCCGCAGAAGGTCCGCCTCCATCTGCTTGCGCTCGGTGATATCGGACATCACGCCGATGACGCCGCTGTCACCAGCCCGCCCCCCATCCTGCCAAGCGGTCTTGCGCACAACCATATGCCGCGGCCCCAAGCTGCTGGTGGGCAACGACACCTCATATTCCGCCACATGGCCACATTGCAGGTCCTGCTCGGCCTGAGCCGCCAGATCGGCATAGGTCTTGGGGAACAGTTCCCCCATTTTGCGCCCCACCACATTGCTGTCCGCAAAGGAAAACAGATCGCGGAAAGCGCGGTTTGATCCCAAGAAAGCGCCATCGGCATCTTTCCACCAGACCGGGTTTGGAACCGCTTGCAAGATCCCTTCAACCAACGCCTTTTCACGGGTCAGATCATGGGTGCGGTCCACCACCCGCTGTTCCAGCGTATCGTTGGTGCGGCGCAAGGCTGCAACGGCACGGTTATGGGCCGTGATATCGCGCGCTTCGAGCATGAAATCAGACGCATCACGGCTATCCGACAAACGGCTTGCCAAGACATTGGCGTCAAAAAGTCCACCCCCGGTTCGCCGCAACCGAACCGGCACCACCCCGCCTTCGTCCAGTAACACTTCGGGATGAGCGGAAAACAGCGCCCGATATTCGTCGCTGAACACATCCCAAATCGGCATGTCATCGGGCAGATGCGGCAAATTCAGCATCCGCATCCCCGCTGGATTAAGATAGACGATGCGCTGATCGCGGCACTGGCAAATCAGATGCATGGAATTTTCGACCAGCAGATGAAAACGGTCCGCCTTGTCCCGCGCCGACCGGGCCAGCTTGCCTTCCCGCGAAATATCGCGCGCGGTGACCACCGTGCTGCCTGCCCCCAATTCCCGCGCCGGGTGGATCAGCAAAGAAACCTCGACCACGGAGCCATCCAAACGACGCAGCCGCACGGGCGTCGGATGGGTTTCCACCACATTGATCGATAAAAGTTGGGCGATGACGTCGCGGTAATCTTCATCCACCAGGTCAGCCAGATTCAGGCCGTCAACCGCCGTTTCCCGCTCGACGCCCAGCAAGGACCGCCCGGCCCGATTGATCTCGCTGATCTTTCCCGACCGGCACAGGGCCGCGAAATCAGTGGAAATCTCCAACATCTTGATGACGTTTCCCTCGAAACGCACCCCATGCCTGCGGGATTTCATAATCCGCTCCTCGCCCCCAGTTGAATTCACCCCAGGGTTTTGAGCAGACGAGCAGTTTACAACATTCATCATTCCAGAAAACTTCCGCGACCATTCCCCAGATCGGCAGCCCCACTCTCTAAATATTAGATAGAGGGTCGTATATGCAACATTCCATACACCGACCAAAAGTTGGAGATCATGCAAAATCCATCACATTATCCAACTTTTGACTTAAGAAAGCTTCCTGCCATTTATGAATGGCGACAACCAATACGGACATAAATTAAAAACTTTACAAATTCACCTTAAAGATTATACTTTAGTTAAAGGTTATATGCCCCAATTACCCCCAATAGGCTTATGGTCAAATTGCCCCCTGCATCCCGCCTTTCCCTCAAAACGCATACCCGCGACAAGAACGGAAAATTCAGCGGTCTGACGGGGATTACACTGCTGACCCTGGCCTATTGGCTGGCTTCGCAAATCGGCTATCAGCTTTCTGTCCCCCCCAGCTTTGCCAGCATCATCTGGCCACCCGCAGGTGTGGCACTGGCAGGCCTGCTGTTGCTTGGATATCGGGGGATGATCGCGGTTTTCCTGGGATCCTTTCTGCCCCATCTGGCTTCGATCATCGGAACCGGCAGCGTTGCCGCCGCTGGCCGGGCATCCGTCATTCCGCTGGCCATTGCCGCAGGCGCTGCCGTTCAGGCGTGTGTCGGCTGTTATCTAAACCGCCGCAAGAATGGCTTTCCCAACCAGTTGAACGACATCCCGCAGATTGTCAGGCTGTTGTTTCTGGGGGGGCCTGTCGCCTGTGTGGTGGAAGCGACTATCGGTTCGACCACGTTGTGGTGGTTTGACGCCCTACCCGACGGGAATTGGGCGGAAAGCTGGATTACGTGGTGGAGCGGCGATTGCATGGGGGTGTTCATTTTCACTCCCGCCCTGCTGTTCTGGTTGACCCCCAATCTGCAAAACCGCATCCGCCGCGGTCTGGTGCTGACCGCCTGGAGTGTGACCAGCCTCAGCATCACCATGGCGGCGGTCAGCTACACCAAATCCATGCAGCAGGAAATGCTGTCGCAAAAGTTCAGGGAAGCCGCCCATCTGGTTTCCGACGACTTTGAAGAAGCCTTCAACCGTTATTGCCAACCCGTTGCGGCCCTACAGGCTTTCATGGCCAGCGCCCCGCGCTCGGACAAGGACATCAAGGCGTTCTCGGCCCAGCTTGATCACGACTTACCGGGTCTGATGGCCTTGGGTTGGCTTGATAAGGGGGCCCCAGGCACGCCTTCTGACTTCAATGTTGTTCAGACCAGTCAGGACGACATTGCCCGCACAGTCATGCAAAGCCTGCAAGCCCCGTCCCTGTTGTCAGACGACCTACAGCATAGCTTACATCTGGCCGCGGCAAGCGGAACGCTTACATCATCTGGCCGCATCGCCCTTGGCGGTTCCGGTCCAGGCCTGTTGCTGATAGCCCCTGTTTATTCCGGCACCATCTCGCCCGAGACTGCCGAAGAGCGACAGGCTGCTCTGCAAGGCTATGCCGTTGCGCTGGTGCGTCTGTCAGCATTGATCGATCACGCCTTTCACGAGCCGGGAACCAAGCCTTTCCAATATTGGCTGTTCGATGATAGCCAAGACGGCGTGCGGCTGACGTCCAACCAGGGCGACTTTACGCCATCGATGCGGCTGTTCAGCTTCATGGGGCACGCAGTTACCCTGGGAACGGAAGTCAACATCTCGATCGCACAGAGAAATCTGCGCTTTGTTTATCTGCCAACCGACTATTTCACTGCTACCAACCATTTCAGGGGCAGTTGGGTCATCCTGCTGGGCGGTTTTTTCCTGAACGGCTTGCTGGCCTGTTTCGTCATGATCGCCACTGGTCGGGAAAGCGCCTTGCGCGATCTGGTGGCGCGCCATACCGCCGCCTTGCGGGAAAGCGAGCAGAAATATCGCACCCTGACCGAGACAACCCATGACTGGATTTGGGAAGTTGATCGGGAACTCCAATTTACCTATGTCAGCCCGCGCATTGCCCCGCTGCTGGGATATAGTTCAGAGGAAATCACCGGTCTTCCCGCGCTGGAATTAATCCCGTCCGGGGAACGCGACAACGTCCAACACGAATTTGCGTTGGCGACCAGCGAACGACGCCCGGTCGCACCGCTGGTCATCCCCCACCGTCACTACGACGGGCATATGCTTTATTTGGAAACCAGCGCTGTTCCGCTGTTTGGCGCGTCGGGCGAATTCAAAGGGTTTCGCGGCTCCAGCCGTGACGTGACCTTGCGCAAATCGGCCGAGGATCAGTTGCGCCGACAATACGAAAGCCTGCGCCTGCTGAACAATCTGGGGGCGGACAACCATGCATCCCAGCGGGAACAGATCCAGGAAGCCTTAAGGTTTGGCGCCCGCCATCTGGATTTGGAAATCGCCATCCTCAGCCAGATCGAAGACGACCGCTTTACCGTGGTCCAGCATGTGGCCCCGCCGGAAATGAATTTGACCGACGGCATGGCCTTTCCCTTAGGGGACACCTATTGCGCCATGACCATGGACATCCAGAATGTGGTGGCGGTTTCCTCGATGGGAACATCCGAGCATGCAGGACATCCTTGCTATCAGAAGTTCAAGCTGGAAGCCTATATCGGGGCACCGGTGGTGGTGCAGAACCGCCTGATCGGAACGATTGGCTTCAGTTCCCCCCATCCTTATGGCCGATCCTTCGATGACGGCGATATCGAATTCATGCGGCTGCTGGCCCGTTGGATCGGGGCCACCATCGAACGTGACGAAACCCTGCATGCGCTGGAAAGCGCCCTGGATCGTGTCGAGGCCATTCTAGCCAACACCCCCGTGGGCATCGCCATCTTGGACCAGGAACGCAAGCTGCGTCAGGTCAATCAGACCTTCCGAACTGTTTTCCATATCGAGGAGGACGAAGACATTAACGGAAAGTCGGTGCGGGAATTCTATGGCAACGACGACCATTATGAACGGATCGGCAGAACCGCTTACTCCCTGCTAGCCATGGGCCAGATTTTCCGTGACGAGGCCGTTATGCGGCGGCGCGATGGAACGTCGATCTGGATCCGCATGGTCGCCCGCATGGTCGCTGATGGCCCCAGCCGGGCCGTGTTGTGGGCCATCGAAGACATCACCGAACAAAAAGCCGCCGATGAACGATTGAACGAAGCGCATAAACGGCTTGAAGAACAGACCAAGGAATTGGCCCGTTCCAATGCCGAATTAGAGCAATTTGCCTATGTCGCTTCCCATGATCTGCGTCAGCCGCTCCGGCAGATTTCCAGCTATGTGACGTTGCTGGAACGCGACTACAACGCCATGCTGGACGATGAAGGGCGCGAATTCATCAGCTTCGCCCGATCCGGTGCTGCCCGCATGGACCGCTTGATCGTCGATTTGCTGGAATATTCCCGCATTGGCCGTAAGACCAGACCCATGCAAGATGTCGCCCTGCCCGACATTTTGGAAGAAGTGATGTTCAATCTGGGACAGACCATCGCCGATGCCCATGCCAAGGTAACCACCCAGTTTCCGCCCGACCTGCCAACCATTTACGGCGATGCCACCGAATTGGTCCGTCTGTTCCAAAATCTGATCGGCAACGCTATCAAATATCGTCCGTCCGACCGGACACCCGTGGTAAACATATCGGCAGCGCGCAGCCCGGAACGCACCATCACCCTGACAGTTGCCGATAACGGCATCGGCATCGCCGCCGATCAATATGAACGGGTCTTCGGCATCTTCCAAAGACTGCATGGCCGCAACGAATATGAAGGCACGGGCATCGGCCTGGCCGTTTGTAAAAAGATCGTCGAACACCACAAAGGCCGCATCTGGCTGGATTCGGTGGAAGGCGAAGGCACCCGTTTCTATGTCACCCTGCCCATAGGGAATGAAAGTGCATCCTGATCTGGAACCGCAGTCGCTTTTGCTGGTCGAAGACCAACCCGGCGACCGTCGGCTGGTGGTGATGTTGCTGCGTCACGCCCCTGCGCCCGGCTATCGTATTTATGAAGCCGCCAGCATGGCCGAAGCCAAGAAGCAGGTATCCTTGCGGGAATATGACGCCTGCCTGCTGGATCTGACCCTGCCCGATGCCCAAGGCTTGAACAGCGTCCGCCAAATGCGCGAAGCCGCGCCCGATTTGCCGATTGTCGTGCTGACTGGCATTCAGGATCAAGAATTGGCGCTGGAAACCCTGCGCGAGGGCGGTCAGGACTTTCTTTACAAATCCTTTGACGCCAATCCGGAATCCCTGCTGCGGGCGCTCCGCTATGCCTGCGAGCGGGCAAAACTGGAACGGGCCTTACGCAACAGCGAAGAACGGTTTCGCGATCTGGCGGAATCCTCGGCCGACTGGTTCTGGGAACAGGGTCCCGACCTGCGTTTCACCTATGTTTCTCCCCGTTTCGAGGAATTGACCGGCCTGTCGCCCCGCATGGTGCTGGAACGTTCACGCGGGGAGTTACCGGGGGTTGACGTCAATACACCGGTTTGGGACGTCCATCTGCTGCGTTTGACCCTTCGTCAGCCCTTCAAGGGATTCGAATATTGGATGACCACCCCGGAAGGGGAAGAACGCTGTCTGAGAGTCAACGGCAAGCCGGTCTTTGATCGCCACGGCACGTTCGAGGGGTATCGCGGCACCGGCACCGATGTCACCAAATTGCGCAAGGCCGAACGCGACCTGGAAAGCGGACGGCAATTGCTGATGTCGGTGGTGGACGACCAAACCGATCTGATCTGCCGCTTCGATCCCGATGGCAAAATCACTTTTGCCAATCTGGCTTTTCGGTCCTTCTTCAGCCTGGGCGAGGCCGTTGGCCTGTCCTTGATCAAGGCGACCCCGGCAACCGTCTGTTCGGCCCTGGTCAATGGGGCGCTGCAACTGCGCGACCGCAAGCAAATGGCCCAGTCGGAAGTCCATTTGACCCGTCAGGATGGCGATTCCTGGGTGATGTGGCGGACCCGCGCCCTGGTTCATCAGGGAAAGCTGGAATATCAATCGGTCGGCAACGACATCACCCTGATCAAGCAGCAAGAACGCAAGCTGCGGGAATTGGCCGACAATCTGGCGATTGAAAAAGAACGGGCGGAAGAAGCAACCCGCGTCAAATCCGATTTCCTGGCGGCCATGAGCCACGAAATCCGCACCCCGCTGACAGGCGTTCTGGGGGTTGCCGATCTGCTGCGCGATACCCCGCTTAACCAGCAGCAATCCGCTTATGTCGGCACCATCGCCGAATGTGGCCAAACTCTGCTGGGGGTCATCAACGACATCCTTGATCTTGCCAAACTGGAAGCGGGCAAGCTCAGGATCGAAACCATCGATTACATCCCCAGGGAAACCCTGGATGCCGTCGTACAGCTGATGCAAGGCAAGGCCGAAGAGAAAAACCTGTCCCTCGACCTGCGCCTGAAATCAGATGTGCCAAGCGCTGTGCAGGGCGATCCGTTGCGCTTGCGGCAAATCCTGTTCAACCTGATTGGCAACGGCCTGAAATTTACCGAAAAGGGCGGCGTCACCGTTTCGGTGGACTTCCAGCCCACCGCCGATGGCTGGCATTTGCTGTGCGATGTCAGCGATACCGGCATCGGGATCAGGGCTGAAATTCTGCCCAATCTGTTCAGCGATTTCGCCCAGGCCGACGCGTCG
>JASLCK010000263.1 GCA_030151865.1 Rhodospirillaceae bacterium
CAGAAGAACAAAAAGACCCCGACCGAGCGTTCGGTCAGGGCCCCTTACTGAGAACATTAAGAAAACATTAATGCCTGATCAACGGACTCGGAGACATGTCTAGCGCAGGAAAAACGCCGCCGTCATGGCCACGCTGATCACCGTGATCAACAGGCGCACATGCTTCGGGTTCATTTTGGTTGCGGTATGAGCCCCGACATAGCCGCCGATCACCGCCGCCACCAGCATCACCAGGGTTTGCGGCCAGGTGATCTTATCGGCGATGACAAAGCAAACCACCGCCACCGCATTCATCGACCCCGACAAAATGGTCTTGCTGGCATTGGCGACGTTCAGGTCCTGCAGGCCGAACAAGCCCCAGATGGCCAACATCATGATGCCGACCGCGCCCCCGAAATAGCCGCCATAGATAGCCACAAAAAACTGCGAGACCAGCAACGCCGTCGGTCCGATCTGAAACCATTCCCGCAGCTTGGGGGCAATCTTGGGACCGAAGGTGAACACCACCGTCGCCACCAGCATCAACCAGGGCAGCACATGGTCAAAAGTCGCCTGGGGGGTGAACAGCAGCAGCAAGGCCCCGGTCACGCCGCCTGCCAGGCTGACGCCCAGCATCGCCTTGAATGGAATGCCGTCAAAATGGGTGAAATAGCTGCGGTATGCCCAGGCGCTGGCAAAGCTGCCGGGAAACAGCGATACGGTGCTGGACGCATTGGCCACCACCGACGGCACGCCGGTGAAAATCAAAGCGGGCACGGTCAGGAACGACCCACCGCCCGCCACGGCATTCATGATCCCCGCCAGAAAAGCGGCGGCTGCCAGAAACAGATAAGACGTCAAAATTGGCCCATCCTTCTTGTCGATCTTTTTGATCTTTGAAACGCCTCATTTCCCAACCATTCTGATTTAGGAACACGCCGTTTAACCGGGCTTGTTGCCGAGAACGCCTCTCACTGGCATACAATGTGGAACTGAACGGTTCTGTTCAAGATCGGGAAAGCGCGATGGCACAAGAAAACCAGCAATCGGACGATTTGGAAGCAGCCCGTCAGACCCGCGCCAAACGCTTCCGGCTGTTTGCCGCCGCCATCGCCGTTGCCACGGTCGGGGGGGGCGGATGGTGGCTGCTGACCCATAATCACGAAACCAGCGACGACGCCTTTATCGAAAGCGACGTGGTCACCCTCGCCCCCCAAGTGGGCGGCGTGGTTCAGGCCCTGCACTTCACCGACAATCAGTTGGTGCGGGCGGGCGATCCATTGCTGGAAATCGATCCCCGCGACTATCAGGCTCAGTTCGATGCCGCCCAGGCCGATCTGGATGCCGCTCAAGCCCAGGTTCTGGCGGCCCAGGCCGATCTCGACCTGACCCGCGCCACCACTGGGGCCGGCATCGACGAAGCGCGCAACGCCGTCGAACAGGCCGACAAGCTGGTGACCCAAGCCCGCCAACAGGCTGATGCCGCCCAGGCCGATGCGGTGCGCGCCGACAAGGATGTGCTGCGCTATGACGAACTGGTGCGCAGCAGCACCGCATCGCGTCAGCGTCAGGAACAGGCCGTGGCCGATGCCCGCGCCAGCACCGCCCGATGGAAAGCCGCGCAAACCGCCGTCGCCGCGGCCCAGTCTCAAGCCGCGCAGACCCGCGCCCGTCTGGCCGACGCCCTGGCCGCCCCCCAGCGCATCGCTGTCAAGGAAGCGCAACTGGCCCAGGCCCGCGCCAAGGCCGAACAGGCCCAGGCCGCCCTGACCACCGCGCGCATCAATCTGGGCTATACCCGCATTGCCGCCCCCCGCTCGGGCCGCGTCACCACCCGCGCCGTGCATCAGGGCGATCTGGTGCAGCGCGGTCAATCCCTGGCCAATCTGGTGGTGGACAATCCCTGGGTGGTCGCTAATTTCAAGGAAACCCAACTGGCGCGCATGCTCCCCGGTCAGCCGGTGAGCATTCGCATCGACGCCTTTTCGGGCGAAAGCTTCCAGGGCCATGTGGACAGCCTGCAAGCCGGAACCGGCAGCCGCTTTTCCCTGCTGCCCAGCGAAAACGCCACCGGCAATTACGTGAAAGTGGTGCAGCGGGTGCCGGTCAAAATCGTCTTTGACACCCTGCCGCCCGACTGGGCCGCCCGATTGTCGCCCGGCATGTCGGTGGTGCCCGACGTCAATGTCGGCGTTGTTCCGGATCAGAAATGAACGGCGGGGGCTTCACCAAGGAAGGGGTAAACCCCTGGCTGGTGGCCCCTGTGGTCGCCCTGGCCGCCTTTATGGAGGTGCTCGACATCTCCATCGCCAATGTCTCGCTTCAGCACATCGCGGGCGATCTGGCGGCCGGCCAGGATGAAAGCACCTGGGTGCTAACATCCTATCTGGTGACCAACGCCATCATCCTGCCGGTATCGGGGTGGCTGTCCACCGCGCTGGGCCGCAAGCGCTTCTTTCTGGCCTGCATCGTCGGCTTTTCCATCAGTTCGCTGTTGTGCGGTCTGGCCCCCAATCTGGGCATGCTGATCGTCTTTCGCGCCATTCAGGGATTGACCGGTGGCGGCTTGCAACCCTGCGCCCAGGCCATCCTGTCGGACACCTTTCCGCCCCGCCAACGGGGCATGGCCTTTGCGCTTTACGGCATGTCGGTGGTGTTCGCCCCGGCCATCGGCCCGACCCTGGGTGGCTGGATCACCGACACCGTCAGTTGGCGCTGGGTCTTCTTGCTGAATGTGCCGGTGGGCATCGTGCTGACCATGCTGGTGATCGCCATGGTCGAAGACCCGCCCGCTTTGGTGCAGGCCCGGCTGGAACGTATGAAGCAAAAGCTGAGGATCGATTATCTGGGCTTCGCCCTGCTGAGCATCGGTTTCGGCTTTTTGCAGGTGGTTCTGGACAAGGGCGAACAGGACGACTGGTTCGCCTCGCCGTTCATTTTCTGGCTTAGCGTCGGTTCGGCGCTGTCGCTGATCGCCTTTATGATCTGGGAATTCGGCCAGGACGACCCCATCGTCGATCTGCACTTGTTGCGAAATCGAAACTTTGCCGTCGCCAATGTGTTGATGTTCGTCCTGGGCTTTATCCTGCTGGGCAGTACCGTGCTGTTGCCCGAAATGGTGCAGCGTCTGTTCGGTTATACCGCGACCGAGGCCGGATGGGTGATCACGCCGGGCGGGGTGGCGATCATCTTCATCATGCCGATCATCGGCCGTCTGGTTTCCACCGTGGATTCCCGCTATCTGATCAGCCTGGGGCTGTTTATCGGGTCGATGGCGCTGTTCTATTTGACCAGCTTCACCCTGCAAACCGATTATCACCATTTCATGATGGCCCGCATTTATCAGGCCCTGGGGCTGTCCTTGCTGTTCATCCCCATCAATACGGTGGCCTATCGCGGCATTCCCCAGGAAAAAAGCAGCGCAGCTTCGGCCCTGATCAATATGTCGCGCAATCTGGGCGGCAGTTTTGGGATTTCCCTGGTGGTCACCGTACTGTCGCGCCAGGGACAAGTACATCAAAGCGTGCTGACCGAACACGCCACCCCCCTCAACCCGGCCTATCGCGACACCACCGAAAATATGATCGCGCTGTTCATGAAGCACGGCCACACCCTGGCCGAAGCCACGACCATGGCGGCCGCCCAAGTGGCCGGGCTGGTCAGACAACAAGCGATGATGCTGGGCTTTATCGACGATTTCCGCATGTTGGGCTGGATGTTCCTGGTGCTGGTGCCGTTCGTTTTCCTGATGCGCAAAACTGATCCCCACGGACATGAACCAAGCGGTCATTGACCTGCCCCCTTGCCGAAAGGGCGGCTATATGCGGAAATAGGGATGGATAAACCATCTTTGTAATGCGGCTATCGTCATGGTCGCGTTTGGCCGGGGGGGCCACCTCGTGTCCCAAGCCGAAATGGAACCTGAAGCCGGAACATTTTCCGCCCGGCACATGCCATCTCTCCGCACAACCCTGATCGGGCTGATGTCGCTGTTGCTCGGCCTGGAAGTGCTGGGCTTCGGCCTGCGCCTGAACGAGGCGCTGAACGACTTTTACGCCACCAAGCGCATGGCGCTGCTGAACCAGACATCGGACCAGTTGTTGCAGGCTGGGCGCGCTCTGGCTTTTCTGCGCGGGCGCACCCTGATCGTGCTGCGGGAAAGCGCTGTCACCGACGCCCCGCACCAAGACTTCATCGACAGTCAACACGACGCCTTGCACAAATTTATCGACGAGGCCCGCCGCGCCGCACCCGACGAGATGGAGGAAGGCTTTAAATTGCTGAGCGCCGATCTCGCCGCTTTGGAAATGCTGCGCCCCGAAAGCAAGGTGCAGATGGCCCAGCCGCGCGAATTGCGCAGCACCGCTTTTCAAGATCGCTGGCGTCAGGCGGGTGACGCCACCATGGAGCAGATCAGCCGCTTGCTGTCTGATTGCGCCCAATTGTCGGGAGAAGGCGGATCGGCCTATCTGCGCCTGTCCTATGTCAAGATGCATGCGCTGGAACTGCGCAATCAGGTCGGCAACGAAGTGCCGATGATCCTGTCTTTGCTGCAACAGGGTGTCCGGGCCTCGCCCCCGTTCATGCTGCGGGTTGCCGCCTTGCGCGGCCATTCCGATGCATCCTGGCTGTCGTTGAGCCGCGATATCGAAGCCCTGAACCTGCCCGCTTTGACCCAAGCCCTGCAAACTGGACGGGGCGCCAATCTGTCGGTGCTTTATCCGCTGGAAGACCGGGTGATGGCGGGCGAAATCCTCACCCCCGACGCCTTTCTGGCGGTTGCCCGCCCGGCCAACGACACCATCGTATCGATCGGCGAGGTGGCGGGGCGCGAAGCCAACCGTCTGACCGACGAACGGCAAGGCCAAGCCCGGCTGGAAGTGTTTCTGACCCTGGCGCAAATGCTGCTGGCCGTGACCTTGGGCGGCGGCGCCATCCTGGTGGTCTGGAAGCGGGTCGTGGCCCCCCTGGACCGTTTGACCGCGGTGGTCCGCGATCTGGTGGCAGGCAAGATGGGGGTGCATGTCCCCCATGGGCGGCGCGGCGATGAAATGGGCGAACTGGCGCGCGGCCTGAAAGCCTTTCGCGACAGTGTGCGCATGCGTCTGTCGGCGGAAGAAGAGTTGGATATTCTGCGTCACCGCCTTGACTTCCTGGTCAATGCCAGCCCCAGCATCATTTATGCCCGCGCCCCCGGCGTCAGCGCTCAACCGCTGTCCGGCGAGATGAGTTTCTGCAGCGAAGGCATCCGCCAACTGGGATACGACCCACAGGAAGTGCTGGCCGATCCCAATTGGTGGAACGACCATCTGCATCCCGACGACAAACCCCGTATTTTGGCAGAGTTTGCAGCCCTGAACTCGACCGGCGGCATGCAGCAAACCTATCGTTTGCGCAGTTCCAACGGGCAATGGCGCTGGGTGATCGACCATTTGTCGGTGGTCCGCACCGAAAAAGGGGCGATTCAGGAATTGGTGGGTGCGGTCACCGACATCACGGCCCTGAAACAGACCGAACAGGCGCTAGGCATTGCGCGGGGCAAGCTGAAGGCCGTACAGGACGCCATTCCCGACATCATGCTGCAACTGGACGGCCAAGGCTGCTGCGTCGATTGGCATATTCCAGACAGTTCGATCATGCCGCTCTTGCCCGCTAACTTGTTGGGGGCACGGCTGAATATGCTGTTTCCGCCCAGCGCGGCGGAATTGCTGCAAGGCTTGGCTCAAGCCCTGTTACGCGATGGCAAACCCCGTACCACCGAATTCGACTATCCAGTCGGCGACAGCCTGCAACGCTTGGAAATCCGCCTGGTTCCCTTGGCCGATGACGGACTTTTGGCGATGGTGCGCGATGTCACGGCGCTGCGCCGGGCCGAACGTCAGGCCCGCGAACAGCTGAATTTC
>JASLCK010000264.1 GCA_030151865.1 Rhodospirillaceae bacterium
CGGAAAGAAACCCATTACCGTTTGCACCAAAGCCGCCGCAGAGCGGGAACTCGGCTTGCTCGACAAGATCGGGGCCCGCCTGGTGGCGGCGGTGGAACCTGATTTCCCCCCCGCTTTGCGCAGTCTGGAAACCGCGCCGATCCTGACGGTGATCGGGCACCCGCATTTGCTGACCCGCCCGATGGTCGGCATGGTGGGGGCGCGCAATGCCTCCGCCGCCGGGCGCAAACTGGCCCAGACCATCGCGGGCGACCTTGGGCGGTCCGGCTATCTGGTGGTCTCTGGCCTGGCGCGCGGCATTGACACGGCGGCCCATCAGGGCTCCCTGACCAGCGGCACGGTGGCCGTGCTGGCGGGCGGCGTCGATGTGGTCTATCCGCCCGAAAATCAGCCGCTTTACGAACAAATTTGCGCCCAAGGCTGCGTGGTCTCGGAAATGCCGCCCGGCACCCAGCCCCAGGCCAACCACTTTCCCCGCCGCAATCGCCTGATCTCGGGGATGAGCTTGGGGCTGCTGGTGGTGGAAGCCGCAGCCAAATCCGGCTCGCTGATCACGGCCCGCAATGCCCTTGACCAGGGGCGCGAGATTTTTGCCATCCCCGGCTCGCCCCTCGATCCCCGTTGCCAGGGACCGAACGGCCTGATCAAACAAGGCGCAACCCTGGTGGAAAGCGCCGACGATATTTTAAATGTGCTGAACGACATGCTGCGCCGCCCCCTGGCCGAGCCTGCGGGCGGCGGTTTTGCTCAGGCTCCGCGTGCCCAGGCGAGCGAGTCGGAACTGTTGCTGGCGCGTAAAACTGTTGTGCAATCCCTCTCTCCCACCCCCGTGACGGTTGACGAAATCCTCCGTCAGTGCCAATTGTCACCAGCCGTGGTGTCCGTCATCCTGCTCGAGCTTGAATTGGCCGGGCGTTTGGAACGGCATTCGGGCAATCAGGTTTCGCTGTTGCCGTAAGGCTTTTCTTGCGGTGCAGCGGATCGCCAGCGAGAGCATTTCCGGTCCCTTATGAAAATCGTCGTCGTCGAATCGCCCGCCAAGGCGAAAACCATCAACAAATATCTCGGCTCGGACTACAAGGTTCTGGCCAGCTATGGTCATATCCGCGATCTGCCCGCCAAGGACGGTTCGGTCAGGCCCGACGAAGACTTTTCCATGGATTGGGAAACCGACCCCAAATCGGAAAAGCATATCAAAGACATCGCCCAGGCGATGAAGGGGGCCGAAAGCCTTATTCTCGCAACCGACCCTGATCGCGAAGGGGAAGCGATTTCGTGGCATGTGCGCCGCGTCCTGGAAGACCGCAAGGCCCTCAAGGGCGCCGACGTCAAGCGCGTGGTGTTCAACGAAATCACCAAGACCGCCATTTTGGACGCCATGCGCAACCCGCGTGAGTTGGACCAGCAATTGGTGGACGCCTATCTGGCGCGCCGTGCCCTGGATTATCTGGTGGGCTTTACCCTGTCGCCGGTTTTGTGGCGCAAACTGCCGGGCAGCCGGTCGGCCGGGCGCGTACAATCGGTGGCGCTGCGCCTGATCTGCGAACGCGAATCCGAGATCGAAAGCTTCAAGGCCCAGGAA
This sequence comes from Rhodospirillaceae bacterium, assembly GCA_030151865.1. GTDB lineage: Bacteria > Pseudomonadota > Alphaproteobacteria > Rhodospirillales > Magnetospirillaceae > JASLCK01. The sequence goes on from JASLCK010000264.1 coordinate 1,583, forward strand.
TATTGGACTGTCGAAGCCGACTTCCTGACCGGGCGCAAGGCGCAGATCACCGCCGCGCTGAACCGTCTGGACGGCGTCAAGCTGGATAAATTCGATCTGGCGAACGAAGCCGCCGCCAAAAGCGCGGAAGCCAAGATCCTGGCCGCTCAGTTCCATGTGGGCTCGGTCGAACGCAAACAGGCCAAGCGCAACCCCTACCCGCCCTTCACCACCTCGACCCTGCAACAGGAAGCGTCGCGCAAGCTCTATTTCGGCGCGACCAAGACCATGCAGTTGGCGCAGCGTCTGTATGAAGGCATCGACATCGGCGGCGAAACCGTCGGTCTGATCACCTATATGCGTACTGACGGCGTGCAGATGGCTGCCGAAGCCATCGGTGCGGCGCGCGGTCTGATCGAGCAGCAATATGGGCAGTCTTATTTGCCCGCCGCGCCGCGCGTCTATAAGACCAAGGCCAAGAACGCCCAGGAAGCGCACGAAGCCATCCGTCCCACCGATGTGTTCCGCCGTCCGCAGGATGTGGCCCAGTATCTGGACCGCGACCAGTTGAAGCTTTACGAATTGATCTGGCGACGCACCATCGCCAGCCAGATGGAAAGCGCCGTCTTGGATCAGGTGGCGGTGGATATCCTGTCCGCCGACAAGCAGATTGGCCTGCGCGCCACCGGCTCGGTGGTTAAGTTCGACGGCTTTCTGGCACTGTACCGCGAAGACCGCGACGATGCCGATCAGCATAACGAGGAGGAAGGCGGGCGCCTGCTGCCCGACGTCACGGAAGGCGAAGCGATGGACCGGCGCGATGTGCGCACCGCCCAGCACTTCACCCAGCCGCCGCCCCGCTTCTCGGAAGCCAGTCTGGTCAAGCGGATGGAAGAATTGGGCATCGGTCGTCCTTCGACCTATGCCTCGATCCTGTCGGTGTTGCAGGACCGTAATTATGTGCGCCTGGATAATCGCCGCTTCATCCCGGAAGACCGGGGCCGGGTGGTGACAGCCTTCCTGGAAAACTTCTTCTCGCGCTATGTGCAGTACAATTTTACTGCCGATCTGGAAAACCAGTTGGACGAAGTGTCCGACGGCAAGATCGACTGGAAAGCCGTGCTGCGCGATTTCTGGGGCAATTTCTCCGCCTCGGTGGGGGAAACCAAGGATCTGCGCGTCTCGGAAGTTCTGGACACCTTGGACCGCGAATTGGGGCCGCACTTCTTCCCCGAAGACGATTCGGGCCATGACCCGCGCCAGTGCCCGACCTGCGGGGCCGGTCGTCTCAGCCTGAAGCTGGGCAAGTTCGGCGCCTTCATCGGCTGCTCCAACTATCCCGAATGCCGCTTCACCCGCCCGCTGTCCATGTCCGGCGAAGGTCAGGAAAGCCAGGAACCGATGATGGACGGCCCCAAGGATTTGGGCACCGACCCCACCAGCGGCCTGCCGGTATCGCTGCGCAAGGGACCTTATGGCTATTACGTCCAGTTGGGCGAGGCCAGCGACGACAAGAAAGCCGCCAAGCCCAAGCGCGTCAGCCTGTATAAAGGGCTGGAACCGGGTTCGGTCGATCTGACCCTGGCCATCAAGCTGTTGGAACTGCCGCGCCTGATCGGCACCCACCCGGAAACCAGCCAACCGATTTCGGCGGGCATCGGGCGTTTTGGCCCCTATCTCAAACATGGCGACATCTATAAGTCGCTGCCGCGTGAAGACAGCGTGCTGGAAATCGGCATGAACCGCGCCGTCGAACTGCTGGCCGACGCCAAGGGCAAGGCCCGCGCCCCGGCCCGCAGCCTGGGCGATCATCCGGGCGACGGCAAGCCGGTGACTTTGAGTTCCGGCCGTTTCGGCCCCTATGTCAGCCACGGCGGCATCAACGCCAACCTGCCCAAGGGCCGCGACGAAGTCAGCCTGGAGGAAGCGGTCGCCCTGCTGGCCGCCAAGGCCGCCAAATCGCCCGCCAAGGCCACCGCGAAGAAGGCTCCGGCCAAGAAGGCCGCCGCCAAGACCGACGATGGGGCCGAGGCGGACGCCAAACCCGCCAAGAAGAAGGCTGCGCCCAAAAAGGCAGCAGCCACCAAGACGACAGCGACCAAAACAACGGCGGCCAAGAAGACCGCCGCCAAACCAAAAGCAAGCCGGGCCAAGGCATCGGCCGAGGAGTGACGGTGAGCAAGAACCCCAAGCACGTCCCGCTTCCCACCCGCCAGCAACTGCTGGATTTCATCCGTGAATCGCCTGGCCGGGTGGGCAAGCGCGAGCTGGCCCGCGCCTTCAATCTGAGCGGCGAGAACAAGGTCATCCTCAGGGATATGCTGAAAGACCTTGAAAAATCGGGCGAGGTCGAACGTGGTCGCGGTCGCCGGATGGGCCGTCCCGGCAGTCTGCCCGATGTCGCCGTGATCGAGGTTTGCGGCGTCGATACCGATGGCGAACTGATCGCCAAACCCCTGACCTGGACCCACGACGGCCCGCCGCCGCGCATCTACGTCGCCCCGGCGCAGCGCGGCGAATCGCCCCTAGGCATGGGGGACCGGGTGCTGGCCAAGCTGCGCCACCTGCATGACGGCTTTTATGAAGCCCGCACGGTGCGCCGCATCACCACCGGCCCGGCCAAGGTGCTGGGGGTCTATCAGGTGCTGCCCGACGGATCGGGCCGCCTGCAACCCACCGACCGCCGCCAGAAGGCCGAATACACCATCGCCCGCACCGACGCCCTGTCGGCGGAAGCTGGCGAACTGGTGCTGGCGGAAATTCTACCCGGACGCCCCTATGGCCTGAAACCGGCCAAGGTGGTGGAACGGCTGGGCAGCATGGCGAACCCCAAATCCATCAGTCTGGTCGCCATCCATACCTATGACATTCCGTGCGAATTCCCGGATGAAGCCGTGGCCCAGGCCGATGCCGCCGTTGGCACCGGGGTGGAAGGCCGCACCGATCTGCGCGATATCCTGCTGGTCACCATCGATGGCGAGGACGCCCGCGACTTCGACGATGCGGTGTGGGCCGAAGCCACCCCCGATGGCGGCTGGCATGTTCTGGTGGCCATCGCCGATGTGGCCTGGTATGTGCGCCCCGGCGATGCCCTGGACAAGGAAGCCTTCAAGCGCGGCAATTCGGTCTATTTCCCCGACCGGGTGGTGCCGATGCTGCCCGAGGCGCTGTCCAACGGCTGGTGCTCGCTGCGCCCCAACGAAGACCGCCCCTGCATGGCGGTGCATATGTGGTTCGATGCCGAGGGCAACAAACACAAGCACCATTTCGTGCGCGGGCTGATGCGTTCGGCGGCGCGCCTGACCTATGAACAGGTGCAACAGGCCGTTGACGGCGTCACCGACGACACCACCGCCCCCTTGGTGGAACCGGTCATCAAGCCGCTTTACGGGGCCTGGAAGGCCCTGTTCGCCGCCCGCAGCCGCCGTGGCGTGCTGGAACTGGACATCCCCGAACGCAAGGTGGTGATCGGTGCCGACGGCAAGGTGGAAAAGGTGGTGCCCCGCCCCCACTACGATAGCCATCGCCTGATCGAAGACATGATGATCGCCGCCAACGTGGCGGCGGCGGAACAGATCGAGGCGGTCAACCGCCCCTGCATGTACCGCGTCCACGATCTGCCCTCGCCCGACAAGCTGGAATCCTTGCGGGAATTCCTGTCCTCGCTGGATTTGGACTTGGCCAAGGGGCAGGTGCTGAAGCCGGAACATTTCAACCGCATCCTGGAGCGGGCCAAGGATCTGCCGGAAGCCCATCTGGTCAACGAAGTGATCTTGCGCAGTCAGGCCCAGGCGGTCTACAGCCCGGAAAATCTCGGCCACTTTGGTCTGGGGTTGGCACGTTATGCCCACTTCACCTCGCCGATCCGCCGTTATGCCGATCTGTTGGTGCATCGCGCCCTGATCGATGGCCTGAAGCTGGGACAAGGCGCGTTGCCGCCCGACGCCATGGAACGCTTTGGCGAAATCGGTGAGCATATCTCGGCTACCGAACGCCGCGCCGCCCAGGCCGAGCGTGACGCCGTCAACCGCTTTACCGCCGTTTTCCTGGCCGACCGCGTCGGGGCGGAATTCACGGGGCGCGTCAACGGTGTCACCCGCTTTGGCCTGTTCGTCACCTTGGACGAAACCGGGGCCGACGGTTTGATCCCGGTCTCGTCCCTGCCTGCCGATTATTACCTGCACGACGAAGTCCGCCATTGTTTGGCCGGGCGGCGCAACGGGCTGGTCTTCAGCTTGGGCGATGCCGTGACAGTCACCCTGGCGGAAGCCAATCCCC
>JASLCK010000404.1 GCA_030151865.1 Rhodospirillaceae bacterium
ATGACCCGTAAAACCTCGGCGGTCAGGGAAAACCGTTCCAAATCGTCAGGCCCAGCCCAGGCGACGGCCAACGCATCGTCGCCAGCCACGGCCTGACCGGATTTCCAGCGGGCCACAACGTCGATTACCGTGTAATGGTGGGAGATGTTCCCGCTGTCGGCATCCCGGCTGATCAGGTCAACCACGGCGATGATGTCTAAAATATCGATGGAAAGGCCGGTTTCCTCGGCAATTTCGCGTTCGACCGCTTGGTACACAGTCTCGCCCAGTTCCTGCCGCCCTCCCGGTAGGCTCCAACTGCCCTGACGGGGTGGATTACCCCGTTGGATCAGCAAAACCTTGCCGTCTTTCCAGACAGCTGCGCCAACGCCGACGATCGGACGGGTGAAAGAACTGTTCGCCATGTGTGTCAGCATAGATCAACCCCGTCTCCATTTCGCCTTCAAAATGATAACGACGCTTCCTGTTCGCGCAATTGTCTGTTCAGTCAGATTGACAGACGCCGGGTGGACTTTCACACTTCAGCCCCCAAGCCTTCCTTCAGACCGCATGTTAGGCCCTTATTGACCATGACCGATCAAGCCGCCCCGGACAGTCCGGATATTAAAATCACCTTGGGCGCGCGTCTGCGGGCCTATTTCTTTGCGGGCATTCTGATCACCGCGCCGATTTCCATTACCTTTTACATCGCCTGGAACTTTATCGACTTCGTCGATCGTCAGGTGACGCCGCTGATTCCAGCCGCCTATAACCCCAAGCAATGGGGTGTGCCGGGTGTCGGGCTGTTGCTGGTGGTGGTGGTTCTGACCCTGGTGGGGGCGATCACGGCGGGCTTTGTCGGGCGCATCTGGCTGCGGCTGTCAGAAGCGGTGGTCCAGCGCATGCCGGTCTTAAGCGGCATTTATTCGGCCATCAAGCAGGTGTTCGAAACCGTTCTGGCGCAGAAATCCCAAGCCTTCCGCGAGGTTGTCTTGATCGAATATCCCCGCAAGGGGATTTGGACCATCGCCTTCATCACCGGAACCACGGCCGGGCGTATTGCCCAACCCATCGCCGCCGAAACCGAAGGGGAAATGGTCAATGTTTTCGTGCCGACCACCCCCAATCCCACATCGGGCTTTCTTTTGTTTCTGCCGCGCAGCGATATCAGACTTTTGGATATTTCGGTCGAAGACGGCCTGAAACTGGTGATTTCCGGCGGGATCGTCCTGCCGCCCGAAAAGGTTTGATAAAAGAAGCGGGGGAATGACGGCAATGGGTGAGAGCAATCGAAAAACCTTGGCGTCCTATGACGCCACCATTCAGGCTTACATCGACGGTACGGCCCAGGTGGTTTCGGGTGCCACCAAGGATTGGATCGACACCGCCATTGCCGACTTGCCGGAAAGTCCCCGCGTGCTGGAATTGGGCAGCGCCTTTGGCCGCGATGCCGCCTATATGGCGGCCCTGGGGATCGAGCCGGAATGCACCGACGCCGTGCCCGGTTTTGTCGATCATCTGCGCCACAAGGGCTTTAACGCCCGGTTACTGAACATCCTGACCGATGATGTGGACAACGGATATGATCTGATCATCGCCAATGCGGTGTTGTTGCACTTCACCTTGGAGGAATTCCGCCTGGTGCTGCGCAAGCTGAACGCAGCCCTGGCCGAAGGCGGTCGTCTGGCCTTCAGCCTGAAAGCAGGCGAGGGGGAGGAATGGTCCGACGCCAAGATCGGCGCCCCCCGGTTTTTCCGCTATTGGCAGCCCGTTGCTGTGCGCGACGAACTGCAGCAGGCCGGTTTTACCGCCTGTACGGTGGAACTGGCCCATACCGAGCGGAAGCATGGCGACTGGCTGTTTGTGATCGCCACCTTGTAAGGGTTTAACCTGAGCGCAGGGTTTTGACCACCGCGTCGCGTTCAAACAGATACAGCAAGGTCCGCAAGGCATCGCCCCGTTTGCCGGTCAATTCCGGGTCGGTTTCGATGATCAGGCGGGCGTCGTCGCGGGCCACCGCCAGAAGCTCTCCATGCTCCATCACATCGGCCATGCGGAATTCCGGCAGGCCGCTTTGCCGTGTCCCTAAAACTTCGCCTGCGCCGCGCAGGCGCAGATCTTCCTCGGCGATGATGAAACCGTCTTCGGTTTCCCGCATGATGTTAAGGCGCGCCTTGCCGGTTTCCGACAAGGGCCCGCCATACAGCAGCAGGCAGGTGGACGCGCTTTGACCGCGCCCAATACGCCCGCGCAACTGGTGCAACTGGGCCAGTCCGAAGCGTTCGGCATGCTCGATCACCATGACCGAAGCTTGCGGCACATCCACCCCCACTTCAATCACCGTGGTCGCCACCAGCATATCCAGATCCGTCCCGGCAAAGGCAGCCATCACCGCATCTTTCTCTGGCCCTTTCATCCGGCCATGCACCAGCCCGACACGCGGGCCCAGAATGTCAACCAGTTCGCGGTGGCGTTCCTCGGCGGCGGCAAGGTCGGATTTCTCCGACTCCTCCACCAACGGGCAAACCCAATAGACCTTGGCCCCCCGTTCGATGGCGCGTCGGACCCCGCCGATCACTTCGTCCAGACGGCCCAACGGCAAAACGCGGGTGTCGATCGGCTTGCGCCCCGGCGGCTTTTCATCCAGACGCGAGCCGTCCATGTCGCCATAACTGGTCAGCATCAGGGTGCGGGGAATGGGGGTGGCGGTCATCACCAGCATATCGACAGCGCGCCCCTTGGCCGCCAGATCCAGCCGCTGCTGGACACCAAAGCGATGTTGCTCGTCAATCACCGCCAGGGCCAGATCGGCAAAGACCACGCCGTCTTGAAACAAAGCGTGCGTGCCGATCAGAATATCGATCTCGCCCGCCGCCAGGGCGTCGAGAAGAGCTTGGCGGGCCTTGCCCTTGTCGCGTCCGGTCAACAGGCCAATACGCAACCCCGCCGGAGCCGCCAGCTTTTCGATCGTAGCAAAATGCTGGCGGGCCAGAATTTCCGTGGGCGCCATCAAAGCGGCCTGTGATCCAGCCTCGACCGCCGCCGCCATCGCCAGCAGGGCCACCACAGTCTTGCCAGCCCCGACATCGCCTTGCAGCAGCCGCAACATGCGGTTGGGGCTGACCATGTCGGC
>JASLCK010000290.1 GCA_030151865.1 Rhodospirillaceae bacterium
GATGCCGACGTTCAAGGCAGGACGGATACCCTGATAGAACAGCGTGGTCTCGAGGAAGATCTGACCATCGGTGATGGAGATGACGTTGGTCGGAATGTAGGCCGAGACGTCGTTGGCCTGGGTTTCAATGACCGGCAGAGCGGTCAGCGAGCCAGCACCGGCGGCATCGCCCATCTTGGCGGCGCGTTCCAGCAGACGAGAGTGCAGATAGAACACGTCGCCCGGATAAGCTTCACGCCCCGGAGGACGACGCAGCAGCAGCGACATCTGACGATAAGCAACGGCCTGCTTGGACAGATCATCATACATGATCAGGGCATGCATGCCGTTGTCGCGGAAGAATTCGCCCATGGCGCAGCCGGCATAGGGAGCCAGGAACTGCAGCGGGGCCGGATCGGAGGCGGTGGCCGCCACGACGATCGAATATTCCATCGCGCCGTTGTCGGTCAGGGTCTTGACCAACTGGGCGACGGTCGAACGCTTCTGACCGACGGCGACATAGATGCAGTACAGCTTCTGCTTCTCGTCGGTGCCCTGGTTGAAGCGCTTCTGGTTGATGATAGTGTCCAGCAGAATGGCGGTCTTGCCGGTCTGACGGTCACCGATCACCAGTTCGCGCTGGCCGCGGCCGACGGGGATCAGGGCGTCGATGGCCTTGATGCCGGTGCTCATCGGTTCATGGACCGACTTACGCGGAATGATGCCGGGGGCCTTGACGTCCACGCGCGACAGCTTGTCGGCCTGGATCGGGCCCTTGCCGTCGATCGGGTTACCCAGCGCGTCAACGACGCGGCCCAGCAGGCCCTTGCCGACCGGCACTTCAACGATGGCGCCGGTCCGCTTGACGGTGTCACCTTCCTTGATCGAGCGATCGTCGCCGAAGATCACGACGCCGACATTGTCGGCTTCGAGGTTCAGCGCCATGCCTTTGATGCCGCCGGGGAATTCGACCATTTCACCGGCCTGGACCTTGTCCAGACCATAGACGCGGGCGATACCGTCACCGACCGAGAGAACTTGGCCGACCTCGGCAACTTCCGCCTCGGTGCCAAAATTGGCGATCTGTTCCTTAAGGATAGCGGAGATTTCCGCGGCGCGGATTTCCATCACCCGACCCCTTTCATAGCGAGCTGAAGATGTTGCAGCTTGGTCTTGAGCGAGCCGTCAACCTGACGCGAACCAACCTTGACGATCAGGCCACCCAACAGGCCTGCGTCAACGGTCACGTCCAAGGAGACATTGCTGCCAACGACCGATTTCAGAGCGGCGCTGATGGCACCGACCTGCGTTTCAGTCAGCGGAATAGCGGAGCTGACCTCGGCCGTAATCTCACCGCGCTTGGCGGCCAGACGGGCCAGGTAGGCTTCAACCATCCCACCAATGGAAATCAGGCGGCGGTTTTTAGCCACCAACCCGAGAAAGTTCTTGGTCAGAACGCCGAAACCGGCACGATCAGCCAGGGCCGCAATGGCCTTCTGCTGTTCGGCGCGGGTCAGGATCGGACTGCTCAGCAAACGGCGCAGCTCGACACTATCGGCAATCATGGCCTTGAGGGATTTCAAATCGCCCGCGACGCTGTCCAAGGCAGAATTCTGCTCGGCCAGTTCAAAAAGGGCTGCGGAGTAACGTTCGGCGATGGCGCCAGTAGCTTCGGATGACACGGGGACAGTCCTTTATGAGAAGGCCGTGACTAAACTGAAGTGGAATAACAAAAGGTATTGATAATACTCAAAAATCGTCCACCGGCGAGTTGAAGCTCCCCGTGGCGCGTGGGTTAACTAGCATATCGCTTAGCCCGTTGCAAGCCGACTCGCTTGGATAGGCGCAAGGAAAATCGGCCTTTTGCACTGCGTTAAATGAACGAGTAGGGATCGACATCAATTTGTACCCGTACCGTGGACGGCACCTGAACGCGCCCCAACCATTGCTTAAGAACGCTCTGCACCCCGATACGCCGTGCGGTTTTAAGCAATAGCCGCCGCCGGTGCTTGCCCCGCAGCAGGGACAGGGGCGCGGGGGCGGGCCCCAAAACCTCCACCTCGTCACCATGGGGGGCGGCACGCGACAGATCGGCGGCCACCTTGTCCACGGCCTGCGGATCATCGCCCGAGACGATCAACGCCGCCAGCTTGCCATAAGGGGGCATACCCAGCACCCGGCGTTGCTCTGCCTCCTCGGCATAGAAGCGATCGGCATCGCCGGACAGCAAGGCCAGCATCACCGGGTGGGTGGGCTGAAAGGTTTGCAGCAAGACCCGCCCCGGATGTTCGGCACGACCAGCGCGGCCCGCCACCTGGGACAGTAATTGAAAGGTCCGTTCGGCGGCGCGCAGATCGCCGCCCGCCAGCCCCAGATCGGCATCCACCACCCCCACCAGGGTCAACAGCGGAAAATGATGGCCCTTGGCCACCACCTGAGTGCCGATCAAAAGATCGATTTCGCGGTGCGCCATGCGCTCGACCATAGCCGCCGCCGCATGGGGACCGGCCAAGGTATCCGACGCCATGATCTCGATACGGGCGTCGGGAAAGCGGGCCATGGCCTCTTCCGCCAACCGTTCGACGCCGGGACCGCAGGCGGCGAAGCTGTCCTCCGCCTCGCAGGATGGGCATTTATCAGGAATAGTCGAGTAATAGCCGCAGTGATGGCATTGCAGCCGCTTGGCTCCGCGATGTTCCACCAACCAGGCCGTACAATGGGGACATTGCAGACGGTGCCCGCAGGTGCGGCAAAGCGTCAGCGGAGCATAGCCACGCCGGTTCAGAAACAGCATGGCCTGCTCGCCCGCCGCCAAAACTTCCTGCACCGCCGTGACCAGGGGCGGCGACAACCAGGATTGGCGGGGCGGCGCGTCCTTGCGCATATCCACCACCTGAAGCTCGGGCAACTCGGCACCGCCGTGACGGTTGGGCAGATGCAGGCGGCGATAGCGCCCGGCCATCACGTTGGCCTGGGTTTCCAGAGACGGCGTGGCCGAGGCCAGAACAATGGGAATGCCCCCACAACGGGCCCGCACCACCGCCATGTCGCGGGCGTGATAAATCACCCCCTCTTCCTGCTTGAAAGACGCGTCGTGCTCTTCGTCCACCACCACCAGCCCCAGATCGGGGTAAGGCAGGAACAGGGCCGAGCGGGCTCCCACCACCACCTTGACCCGCCCCTCGGCCACGGCCTTCCAGGTTTCGCGACGGTGCGCCATACCGACTTCGGAATGCCATTGCACCGGCTCGACCCCAAAACGGCGGGCAAAGCGCGACAACCATTGCGCCGACAGGGCAATTTCCGGCAGCAAGACCAGCACCTGCTTGTCTTGCGCCAAAGCTTCGGCCAGAGCTTCGAAATAAACCTCGGTCTTGCCCGAACCGGTGACGCCTTCCAGCAAGGTTACCGAAAACCCCGCCCCCACCGACTGGCGCATAGCCTGGGCGGCGGCCTGTTGTTCATCGGACAGCGACGGACCAGGACGTTGCCAATCGGGCGGCGGCGGCAGAGCAATGCGCGGTGCAGGCACGGTGCGCAGCGCCCCAGCCTCGGCCAATCCTTTGATCACGCTGGGACTGACCCCGGCCAGTTCCGCCAATTCCCCCAACGGCAGAGAATGACCGGCCTCGACCACATCCAGCACCCGTTTACGGGCGTCGCTCAGACGGGCGGGTTCAATCCCGGTGGCGACATAGGTGACTTGTTCCTTCGGCCCGGCTTCCAGGGCGGCGGGCACGCTCATGGCCATTTTCAACACCGCGCCAGGCGGCGACAGGGTATAGGCGGCGACCCAATCCACCAATTGCCGCGACGGATCAGGCAGCGGCGGCACCGGCAGCAATTCCAGCACCGACCGACAGCGGGTGGCGTCAAGATCGCCCTGCCCCGCCCCCCAGACCACGCCGACGGCGGTCCGCTTGCCCAACGGCACGCGCACGAAATCCCCCGCCGCCAGGGCTTGGCCCGGCCCGACCAGATAGTCGTAAGCTCCGGCCAGCGGTAAGGGCAGCAGGACGGCAACCCGCATTCCCGGCAAGAAGTCTTTATTAATGTCAGATGAGCGATTGGCTTCGGCGAACAGCATGGCTACACTCTAGCCGCCGAAGCCCCCCGCCGCCAATCCCCGGCGCGGTTTTTCGGCGCAGCACCGATGATTTGTCAGCGGGATGCTTGACCAAGAGCGCGGACGACAGGCATGGTCCAACCGTTTTTCTTGTTTCAGTCTTCGTCCCAGCGGGAGGTCCGCTTCTAATGTCACGCAAGACCGAAAGCGCCGGGCGCGAAGTATCGCCCCCCGCCACCGAGGATCAGGTGATCGCCTTTATTAAGACGCATCCCGATTTCCTGACCCGGCATTGCGACCTTTTGGCCCGGCTGGCCCCTCCGTCCCGCTATGGGGCTGGGCCGGTGGTGGATCTCCAACAATATATGATCAGCCGCCTGACCGACGAGTTGGACGAAATGCGCGGCTGCGCCGAACATCTGATCAATACATCACGCAGCAATATGTCGGTGCAAAGCCGCACCCATGACGCCGTGCTGGCGACCCTGGCCTCTTATGACATGGAGGGGTTGAGCCGGGTGGTGGCGGAAGATTACCCCACCATGCTGGATGTGGATGTCTGCACCATCGGCTTTGAGCCAAGCGAGGAAGGCCAATCGGTCATTCTGCCCGGCGTGCTGGCCTTGCCGCCCGACATCGTCGAGCATGTGCTGGGCGAGGCCGAGGTGATGCTGCGCGCCCAAACCCCAGGTGACCGCCTGCTGTTCGGCGATGCCGCCGGACTGGTCAATTCCTTTGCCGTGGTCCGCCTGGAACCGGCTGGCGCCCCGCCCGGCCTGTTGGCCCTGGGGGCGCGCCATGATCATGCCTTTCATGCCAGCCAAGGCACCGAGCTTTTAGCTTTCCTGGCGGGCGTGGTCGAAGATTGCGTGTCGCGCTGGTGGCCGGCGGACTGATCCCCTTTCTGGGCGACCCGTCCTTACGGGACGCGGTGGCGGCCTGGCGGTCCTGGCTGGCCGACGAACGGCGCGCCTCGGCCCATACCCTGGACGGCTATAGCCGCGACGTCGCCGCTTTTCTGTCCTTTCTGACCGACCATCTGGGCAACGAGCCAGGAATCGCCGATCTGGCGGGCCTGCGCCCCGCCGATTTCCGTAGTTTCATGGCACGACGCGCCAAGGAAGGCTTAAGCCGTACCTCGATGGCGCGCACCATGTCGTCGCTACGCAGCCTGTTCCGCTATCTCGACCGCAACGGGCTGGCCCACAATCCATCCCTGGCGGCGGTGCGTGCACCGCGTCCACCCCGCTCGGTGCCCAAGGCGCTGGAGGAAGGCGAAGCTCTGGATACCCTGGCCGCCGCCGTCGATGCGCAAAGCGAGCCTTGGATGGCCGCCCGCGACGTGGCGCTGTTCACCTTGCTCTATGGCTGCGGTCTGCGCCTGGGGGAAGCCCTATCCCTGACCCGCGCCCAAGCCCCAAAGGGCGAGGTCATGACCATCACCGGCAAGGGCAACAAACAGCGGGTGGTGCCCTTGCTGCCCGCCGTGGTGGATGCGGTGCAGTCCTATCTCGACATTTGCCCCTGGCAGCCCGGCCCCAGCGGGCCGCTGTTCGTCGGGGCGCGCGGTAAACAACTGAACCCCGGCGTGGTACAGCGGCAGATGCGCCGCCTGCGGGCCATGCTGGGCTTACCCGACAGCGCCACCCCACACGCTTTGCGCCACAGCTTCGCCACCCACCTGCTGGCAGGCGGCGGCGATTTGCGGACTATCCAGGAACTGCTGGGCCATGCCTCGCTCAGCACCACCCAGCGCTATACCGAAGTGGACGCGGCGCGACTGGCGCAGATCTATCAACAAGCCCATCCCCGAGCAAAACTTCAGACGGACTGATTTCCCCGCGATTCCTCCCCACCAGGACACCCGGAGCGCAGCGACTAGCGCGTTGAGCGCTCCGCAGCGTTAGCGGAGGTGAGGTAAGGGGCCGGATGGCCCCGCCCGCCGCTTGAGGGCCCTAATATAACTTAGCGCAGCGACTAGCGCGTTGAGCGCGCCGTAGCGTTAGCGAAGGGAAGCCAAGCGGGCGGATGCCCGCGCCCGGCGCTGAGGGACCAAACAAAAAATCCAAACAAAAAAAGACCGGGGCAAGCCCGGTCTTTCTTATTTTTAGCTGTCACCCATTTTGAGGGCGGCCAGGAAGGCGGATTGGGGAATTTCCACTTTGCCGAACTGGCGCATGCGCTTCTTGCCTTCCTTCTGCTTTTCCAGAAGCTTGCGCTTGCGGCTGATGTCGCCGCCATAGCACTTGGCCAGCACGTCCTTGCGCAGGGCGCTGATGCTTTCGCGCGCCACGATGCGCCCGCCGATGGCGGCCTGGATGGCGATTTGAAACATCTGGCGCGGGATCAGTTCCTTCAACCGGGCGCAGATGGAACGGCCCCGGCTTTCGGCCTGGCTCTTGTGGGCGATGAAGGCCAGGGCGTCCACCGGCTCGGCATTGACCAGGATCGAGACCTTGACCAGATCGCTTTCCTGATAGCTGTCC
>JASLCK010000298.1 GCA_030151865.1 Rhodospirillaceae bacterium
CTTTGGTTCTCAAAAACCGTACCGCAGAGAAGCCTCTAGGAAAGACGGTTGCGAAGAAAGTTGCGCAGCCGGAAGCCACCTTCTTCCCAGATAATATGGGACGCCGTCAACTTCCATTTTGAGATGGTCAGACTGCGGTACAAGTGCCGGATTCCCTTCAGCAATTTCCCTGCCATCAGATTACGGTAGGCAATGATGAATTCGTGATCGGCGTGACGGAGTGTAACTTCCGTGGGGTATTGTGGAAACAGTTGGGCGAGGAATTCCATTTCCCGGTTTTTTTCTTCGTTGATTTCATCGACGGCTGTCACGGTCACGTTCGCGTCGTGACGGATATAGCGTAGATAGCTTTCCGGGATAAAATCAATCCGGCTGTTGGTGCGCGCCAATGCCTCGGCATAGAACAGAGTATCGCCCGAGAAATCCAGGTCGGGCCGCATATAAGCCAGCTTTACCAGATCTCGGCGCATCATCACCGATTGTGCAGAAAAGAAGGAACCGTATCGCACGACGGTTGCCGCGTCGCCGCGTCGCATTTTGTGGCGTTCGCTAAACAGCCAGGGCTTGCGCGAGGAATTGAGGTAGATAACTTCGACGTCATGATAGCAAAGCCCGACATCCGGATGGGCATCCAGATATTCCATCGGTCGGATGAATTTTCCTGGCAGAATTCGATCATCGCCAGCCATCAGGGCTACATAATCGCCTTGGGCGACGGAAAGATTGCGATTGCAATTGGCACAGATGCCGACATTTCGATTGCCGAGAATCACGCGCATTTTTCCTGGCCATTTGGCCAGATAATCGCGCAGCAGATCCTGCGTGCCATCGCGCGAGGCATCGTCGCCAACCAGAACCTCGACCCCTTCCATTGCGCCGACTTCGGCAAAAATTTCGTCCAGCAAAGGTGCGAGGAGGTGGCGTTGGTTATAGGTAATGATGCAGATGCTCAGACGAATGGGAATACCTGAGGGCAGTTCCCCCAGAAGCTCGGCATCACCCAGGGCGAAGCGGGTGCGGACTGGGCGGCACGCTTCCAGATCGACTTCGTAAACGTCACTAACAACGGGGTGCGCCCCCAGCCCTTCGGCAAACTTGAAACGATCCTCTGTAAAAGGGGCGTTTGTGTTCTGGCATGGGCCGAAATCCAGCCAGGCTTGGCCTGTTGAGACCTCGTCGATCGAACTGAACAGGAACTCCAGGGCTTCGCTGTTTTGGCTATTTGGAGCGGCGGCGATATAGCGGGTCTGGATCACCTGCGGCGTCCGGAATAAAACCGTCCCTGCAACAAGTTCGTCGCCGTGGAAGCAGCCCAACAGCACGATGTTCTCGGGGAAACGTTTTGCCAGTGCGCTGATTTCGCTCAGGCTATGGTCTGGCGCGGTATGGCCTTTTTCCCGCAGGCTTTGTTCGAGGATTGGCCAGAAGGCTGCATAGTCGTTAGACGGACGAACCCGGAAGCCTGCATCGGCGGCTCGTGTCGCGGCGTCTTTATGGGGCGAAGACGCAAGGCGGGGTTGGCGTAAATTCAGGGCGGGCCGGATCATCCGACAGGCGAGTTGAGCCTTGGCGGTGAACAGGGCGTAGAGATCTTCTTCCGAGGGAATGGGACGGTAAACGCTGGGGCGGGCCTTGAAAATCAAATGCCGGGCCGCAATCTGGCGGAAATGATCACAAAGACAGTCAAATATACTGACAAGATCTTCTGATGCCAGATCCGGAGAATAGATTATCTCGCTATAATCGAATGCATAATAGGGCGATACAACTTTATCTTTAAGATATGCCGGGAACAGAGCGACGATCTTGCCTTTCTGATTTTGGATGATTACAGAACAGTCATCGCTATGATCGCGATGAGACTCTATGAAATCCCTGCAATATAGGAAATTGTCATCGCCAGTCTTATGTAAAAAATCATCCCAATCTAGTTTATTTGAGACTTTATAAGATTTTGCCGAAAACATGGAATAGCCTCATAATAACCGTATAAATCATGCCTGATGATGTAAGGCATTTCTCAAAGTTTATTATTTACCCATTAATGATTTTTTGGCTGGCATGAGGATCATGAAAAGCGCAATACCCTATCCTCGCCATCCTGAGGATAGAGCATGCGAAAAACAGTCTTCAGGGCTGAAGAGTATGTCGCCCGATGACTGAAAAGCAATGACCTAACGCGATGGGGAGAGGTTGTGCGTCTGCCTTACTGCGCCTGGTGATAAATTACCAGGCGTTCGCCGCGCACGAAACCGGCCAGGGTCAGGCCGGTTTCCTCGGCCAGGCGCACCGCCAGGGCGGTGGGGGCCGAAACGGCGGCCAGGGCGCCCATGCCGACCATGGCGGCTTTCTGTACCATCTCATAGCTGGCACGGCTGGAGGTCAGGACAAAACCCGATGTCGGAGCGATATCGTTTTTCGCCATACGCCCGATCAGCTTATCCAGGGCATTGTGCCGCCCCACATCCTCGCGCACTGCGATGACTTTGCCGTCTAAACCGACCCAGGCGACGCCGTGCACTCCGCCGGTCAGGCGGTGCAGGGGCTGAAGGCTTTGCATTTCGGCCATGGCTTTGCCCACCAGGGCCGGGTCCAGCGTCAGGGGCGTCACCCGCTTGCCGTCGGCGCGGGCCACCGCTTGCAGGCTTTCCACGCCGCACAGCCCGCAGCCGGTGCGACCCGCCAGGGTGCGGCGGCGTTCCTTCAAGGCGGAGAAGCGCCGGGACGATACTTCCATCCTGACTTCTACGCCGTCGCAGGCTGGCAAAACTTCGACATCGTAAAGTTCGTCGGGGCTCTCAAGGATACCTTCCGACAGGCTGAAACCCAGGGCCAGATCGGCCAGATGCTCAGGCGTCGCCAGCATCACCGCGTGGGAAATGCCGTTATAGACCAGGGCGACCGGGGTTTCTTCGGCCAGATGATCGGCGCAAATCTCGTGTTCGCCCGCCACCACGCGCGTCACCTGGGCGGTGGAATGGCTGGGAAGCAGGGAACGGGCTGGATCGCAATCGTTCATCACGAACCTTCTTTGAAAAAGATGCGGCGTGGCGATGGAGGAGGGGGACTTTCCATCGCCACGCCGGGCGCCAGGGTTCTTAAGACGACTTCTTTTCGGTCATCTCGCGGAACCAGCGCGGGTGGTGCTTCTTGGCCCAGGCGTGGGTGACCACCCCTTCGACCATGGCGCGGATGGTGCCTTGCACCCACAGCGCCGCATAGACATGGACGATGATGCTGGCGATCAGGGCCAGCGCCGCCGAAGCATGCAGCAGCAGCGCCAGACGGATCACCGGGATGGGGAAGTACATGGCGAAATAGGGACGCCAGGCAATCACCCCGGTGATGATCAGCACGGCAAGACAGGCCGTCATGGCCCAGAACATGCCTTTCTGCCCGCCGTTATAGCGGCCGATATCGCCGACTTCGTGGCCCTTCATCACGGTGCGGACCGACTTCATCCACTTCACGTCTTCCTTATTGATCAGGTTGTGATGCCAATAACGGAAGAACTGGCGGGCAAAAGCCAGGAACATCACCACGCCGACGAACGGATGGACGATGCGGGCCAGCTGCGGCGTGCCGAACACGCCGGTCAGCCAGAAGAAGGCCGGATAAAAGAAGGCCAGACCGGAAATGGCCAGCAGCACGAAGCAAACCGCGACGATCCAGTGATTGATGCGTTCGGCGGCGCTGTAGCGTTGGATCAGTTTTTCCTTCACGACTGTGCCTCCTCATGGGTTTCGTCTTCGGCGCGGTTCGGGCCGACGGTGATATAATGGAAGAAGCCGAACAGACCAGCGGCGGCGATGCCCAGCGTGGCAAGCGGCTTCAAGAGGCCCTTCCACAGCTTCACCGTGGTGCTGATGGCTGGGTCCTTGGGCAGGTTGGCATACAGTTCGGGGCGGTCGGCGTGATGCAGGACATACATCACATGGGTGCCGCCGACCCCTTCGGGATCGTAAAGACCGGCGTTTTCATAACCGCGCGACTTCAGGTCGGCGATGCGTTCGCTGGCCACTTCCTTCATATCAACCTTGGTGCCGAACTGGATCGCGCCGGTCGGACAGGTCTTGACGCAGGCCGGTTCCTGGCCGACGGCGACGCGGTCGGAACACAGGCTGCACTTGTAAGCCTTGTTGTCCACCGGGTTGATGCGCGGCACATTGAACGGGCAGCCGGACACGCAATAACCGCAGCCGATGCAGTTTTCCTCATGGAAATCGACGATGCCGTTCTTGTACTGCACGATGGCGCCCGGGCTGGGGCAGGCCTTCAGACAGCCTGGGTCGGAACAATGCATGCAGCCGTCCTTGCGGATCAGCCATTCCAGCTTGTCGCCTTCCTCGTGCTCGGTAAAGCGCATGACGGTCCAGGCTTGGGCCGACAGGTCGATGGGGTTGTCATAAACGCCGTGATTGATGCCGACTTCTTCGCGCAGGTCATTCCATTCGGAACAGGCGACCTGACAGGCCTTACAGCCGATACACACCGACACGTCGATCAACTTTGCCACTTCCTCGGGACCGCGGGCCTGAGGGGTGGGCGTCGGCGTGGCGGAGCGGCGCTGGATGTCCAGGGATTGCAGAGCCATGCTGGGTTGCTCCTCAGATCTTCTCGATATTCACAAGGAAGGCCTTGTATTCAGGCGTCTGCGTGTTGCAGTCGCCCACCACCGGGGGCAGGATGTTGGACGGAAAGCCCTTCTTGGCCACGGTTTCCCAGCCCCAGTGCAGCGGAATGCCGATCTGGTGCAGAGTCTTGCCGTTGACCTGCAATGCTTTCACGCGCTTGGTGACGACAGCCTTGGCCTTGATGAAGCCGCGCTTCGAGCTGACCTTGACCCAATCGCCCGCCTTGATGCCCTTTTCGGCGGCCAGCACTTCGCCGACCTCGACGAACTGTTCCGGCTGGGCGATGGCGTTCAGGCGAACGCTCTTGGTCCAGAACTGGAAATGCTCGGTCAGGCGATAGGTGGTGCCGACGTAAGGGAAGTCCACATGGGTGCCCAGCCGTTCCCGGTCGGGCTTGAACATGCGGACAGCCGGGCTGTTGACTACCTTGGGATGCAAGGGGTTGGTGCCCAGCGGGCTTTCCATCGGTTCGTAATGTTCGGGGAACGGCCCGTCCACCAGCTTATCGGTGCAGAACAGACGGCCCACCCCTTCCGGGTTCATGATGAAGGGGTTCATGCCGGTTTCCGGCCCGGCATCCACCTTGAAGTCGGGGATGTCGATGCCCGCCCACTTGTCGCCGGTCCAGCTGATGATCTTGCGGGCCGGGTCCCAGGGCTTGCCCGTCGCGTCGCAGGATGCGCGGTTATAAAGCACGCGGCGGTTGGCAGGCCAGGCCCACGACCAGCCTGGCGTATTGCCCAAGCCCACATCGGTGTTGTCGCGCCGCCCCATCTGGTTGCCCGCCTGGGTCCAGCAGCCCGAGAAGATCCAGCAGGCGCACATGGTCGAGCCGTCATCTTGCAACAGCGCGAAGCCGGGCAATTGCTCGCCCTTGCGGG
>JASLCK010000337.1 GCA_030151865.1 Rhodospirillaceae bacterium
TGATGTTCAGCGCCGATGGTATTCGATTGGTGATTGCCGCGGACCATTTGTGGGAAATCAACACCACCGACACCGATGACCGCAAAAGCGCTGCCGTGGCCACCCGAAGCTTGGCCCGTTCCCCCGATGGTTACACCCTGTTTGGGAAGACCCAGGCCGGTCCGGTAGTGCTGTTCAATGCACGCACGCTGGAGGAGTTGAAACGCATTCCCGCGTCAGCGGCAGCAATCGCTTATCCGTCCGCCACCGGAACATCCTTGCTGCTGGTCGATGGTGCGGCCCACAAAATAACCCTGTTGGGCGGCGATCCCCTGGATGTCATCAAACGCTTTTCCAGCCGGGCCGATACCCCGACGGTTTATAGCGGCTGGTTCGATTCCCTGGCCCTGATTCCCAGTCAAAGCGGCAAAGCGGTCGAGCTGATCGATCTGTGGAAATCCGCCAAACAACCCGATTTATCCCTACCTGCCGCCCCTCTGCCTGGGGCCGTGACATCCGATGGGGCCAAGTTGTATCTGCCCCTGGCGGGCGAGGGCAGGGTAGCCGTCATAGACTTGCGGGAACGCACTATCCTGAAAATTCTCCCTCTAAGCCAGCCCGCAAGTGCAGCGTTTATGGCGGAAAGCTACGGCATCTGCCATTGAATGGACGGGCCGGGCGGGTGCCTGCTGTCTTATCTCCAGACTGGCTCCAACAAACCTAAGACATGTCTTAGGTTTGTGGTGTCTTGGCAGAGGGTGATCTGCTATATCTTGGCGGTCTCGATTGACAAGGGAAACCGCCGTTATGTCTGGTGCTTCAAAGAAAATTTACCGGCTTTTGGTATCCGGCCCCAAGGGCGGGATCGGCAAGACCACCCTGTCACGCAACATCGCCGTTGCCGCTGCCCTGGATGGTCTGTCGGTCGCCACCCTGGATCTCGACATGCAGCGCAGCCTGACCAAGTGGTTTTCCAAGCGCCCCGACGACATGGCCCCCATCACCCATTATGAAGCGGGCATGGTGCAAGACGACATCCGCGCCGCGCTGGATGGCATCGACGACGTCGATTTGCTGGTGATCGACACCCCGCCTTCGATCGAGGATCACCCGGAAGCCTTCCGCCTGTTGGCTGCTGCCGCCGATTTGATCCTGGTGCCCACCGGACAATCCGACGACGACCTGGACAGCGTGCGCCCATGGATGCGCTTTGTCCGCAAAACCAGCAATCAGGCCGCCTTTGTCCTGAACCGCGTCAAGCCGCGCGCCCGTTCGTTCGTCGAAGCCAAGGCCATCTTGGTGTCGGAAGGTCGGGTTTGCCCCATCGAAGTCCCCGATTACGAAGACATTGCCTTCACCTCGTCCCAAGGCATAGGCCTGTTGGAACTGAAGGGCGGCAAGGGCACCGAATATCTGTCGGGCGTCTGGGCCTTTGTCCGCGCCGAAATGGGGATGTGAGAATGAGCGGCTTTAAACAAGTCACCAAGGCCCAAGCCCGCAGCCACCTGTCGCGCGACGAACGCATCGCCCGCCTGGAAGGCGTGATCCTTCCCTTGCAGGCCCGTGCCGACTACGTTCAGGAAATCTCGCGACTGTGGAAGGATGCGCAAAACAGCTTCCTGACCATCGGCCGCTATCTGGTCCAAGCGGCGGAACGGTTGGAACATGGCGAATATCAGGCCATGGTCGATAACGAATTGCCGTTCGGCTATCAGGTGTCTTACCAACTGCGCAAGGTGGCCGAAGCTATCGATGGCAAGCGCCTGGTGATCGACGAATTGCCGTCCAGCTATGCCACCATCTACCAATTGACCACGCTGTCGGACGAGCAGTTGGAAGAGGCGCGGCGCCAACAGCCACCGCTGATCCGCCCCAGCGTCAAGCGTCAGGAAATCGTTGCCTTCAAGCGCGAACTGACCCGCGCCAAAAGCATCCAGCCCCAATCCCCCAGCCGCCGTCTGGCCCAATTGCAAAAGCGCAAGCAGGCCCTGCAAGCCCAGCAGGAGAGGATCGCTCGCGAATTGGAGGAGATCGAGTTGGAACTGTCCGGGTTCTAGAGTCTTTCGCGTTTAAGCTGAATCAAGAACGCGAAAGACTCTTAAGCCGGAGCGGCGCTTGAGCCTTGAAAAAGCGGAGCTTTTTCGTTCATGCACAAACCCAGAGTGCTTCAGCTTAAAACTGAAGCACTCTGGAAGGGTAGGGCTGTTAAACTTTGCCTGACGGCAAGCGGACCAGTCCGCCCCTGCCGGAGAAATATCTCCGGTCCTCTTTTCATTTTAAAAACTAAGCAGGGCGGGGGAATATTCTCCCGCCCTTTTTGCTGAGAACGCGGAGAGGGCGAGAGGCCCAGCCTTTCGCGTGGGGCTTCGGGGGCAAGGCCCCCGTCACGTCCAAAAACAAAAGCCCCGGCTCGTTAGAACCAGGGCTTCGATAAAATATTGCAAAGATGCAGGGCAGGGGGATCAGGAAATGTCCCGCCGAAGCGAGGACATTTCCACCCCTCGCGAGTTACTGTTCCGGGCCGGCGAACAGGTTCTCGTGACTGCGAACTTTTCCGTTGTCCAGATCGGTCAAAGTCAGGGTCAAGGGCATCGCCTTGGACGTCATGACCGACTTGGGCGCGGTAACGTAGATGCGGAAGGTCCCCACCGAATCCGGCTCGACCGGCAGAACCACGTCGGTCAGACCTTCCTTGTCCTGGCCGATAACGCTCAAGGTGGCACCGGGCACGCCCGCCATGCTCAACTGGAACTGGCCTTGCTTACGGACCATGTTCAGAACCTTGACCACATAGCCGTTGCGCAGACGGTTGCCCGACAGTTCGACATAAACCGGGCTGCGTTCATGCAAGACGTTCAGATCAAAGGTTTTGCGGGTGGACAGACTGTAGATCATGCCCACAGCCACCAGCGAGATCACCGTCAGATAGACATAGACGCGCGGGCGCATCAGCTTGGTCTTGGTGGTGGTGTCGCCCTTGGATCGCGCCGCCTGGTTATAAACCGAGTCATAGCTGACCAAGCCGCGCGGCAGACCGAAGCGGTCCATCACGCTGTCGCAGGCGTCAACGCAGAGAGCGCAGCCGATACAGGCCAACTGGCTGCCATTGCGGATATCAATCCCGGTCGGACAGGCCTGGACGCACATATTGCAATCCACGCAATGGCCGCGTCCGGCGAAAGCTTCTTCGGCGCTGCGGCCCTTCATGCCGCCGACCAGACGACCGCGCGGCTCGCCGCGCCAAGCTTCATAGCTGACGATCATCGAATGTTCGTCGAACATCGCCGCCTGGAAACGGGCATAGGGACACATATAGATACAGACATTTTCCCGCGCCCAACCGGCCAGCAGATAGGGGAAAATGCTCATCACCGCCATGGTGCCGTACTGGGTGACGCTGGCATCACCGGTAAACAGCGCCTTGGTCAAGGTGGGGGCGTTGTCAAAGTACTGGATAAAGCCGAAGCCGAACGCCACCGAGACGATGATCCAGGAAGCATGGGTCGCGGCTTTGCGCCACACCTTGTTAAGCGACAACGGTTCTCTGTCCAGGGCCATACGGGCGTTGCGTTCCCCCTGGAACACCCGTTCGATCCAGACATAAACGTCCGTAAAAACGGTCTGCCAACAGGCAAAGCCGCACCAGACGCGCCCCAGCAGGGCCGAGACAAAGAATAGCGTCAATGCCGAGATGATCAGGATGCCGGTCAGGTAATAGACTTCCTGCGGCCAGATCTCGATAAAGAAGAAGTAAGCCCGACGACCGGGCAGATCGATCAGAATGCCTTGATCCGGCGCGCCGGGGCCACGGTCCCAACGGATCCAGGGGCTTAGCCAATAGACGGCCAAGGTCAAAGCCAGCATCAGCCACTTGACCC
Organism: Rhodospirillaceae bacterium; assembly: GCA_030151865.1. Lineage (GTDB taxonomy): Bacteria > Pseudomonadota > Alphaproteobacteria > Rhodospirillales > Magnetospirillaceae > JASLCK01. Next base: position 3,858 of record JASLCK010000337.1, read on the forward strand.
GACGAAACAGCCCGCTGTTGAGAAAACGTGGATAAGCCTTGCCGCGATAGGCATAGAGATGGGTTCGCTTCTTCGGCTGTTCCTCTGGCGAGGATGACGGCGGAAGTTCGGCCCCCGAGGGACTGACGACAGTCATGCGCAACTCCGGTGAAAACTTTCCGAAGCGTAGTCAGAGGGGAGGCCGGGACGCATTCACATTTCGCACTAAGATGAAGATAATCATCCCAGAGGAAGCTAAAAATGCTGGTTGGGTTTTATTCTTGAGCGGCGATGTCGTGTAATTTGACGATATCGCGCAGGAATATGTTGGGAGTGGTTTCCGTCACTGCACCAATGCGCTTGAACTCGGCAACCATGCGGCTGGCGGTTTGCGTCGTAATCCCCAACAGGGCGCCGACATCCTCGCGGCTGAACAGACGGCAGGTTTGTACCGTTTCCGGGGCCAGCAGCAAAAACAGTCGGGCCACCCGTTGACGGGCGCTGCCGGTGGACAGTTCGCGGGTGCATTCCTGCGACCGCTGCACGGCGTCATACCATTTATTCATCAATTGGCGGTGCAGCTTGGGCGACAAGCGCGACACAACCTCCCTGGGAACTTTGCAGACTTTGGTGGGCTGCAAGGCCACGGCGGTATGTTCGTAAGTCTTGGCCACCGTGGATTCCAGCCCAGCCACATCGCCCTGCTTCAACAGACTGACGATGCGTAATGTGCCGTCAGGCAGATATTGTTCCAGCTTCAACAGGCCTTCGCGCACGGTGTACAGGGCTGAGACATCCTGGCCGCCATGATAGAGCGTTGCCCCTGGGGCCAGCCAAATATCTTCGATAGGAAGATGGATGGTGCTGAAATCTTCGTTGGTCAAATCCGCAAACAGAACAAGGTCGCGAATGCCGCATTGTTCGCACGAGGCAAGACCATGCCAAGCAGCTTGGATTTCGTTATCTCGCATTAGATGATCCCGTGGAGACACGACAGAGCCGTTCGTTTGTTTGAAAAATCAATGGGCGGTTCATACTGTAGCCGTTATTGGATTTTTTATAAACATAACTGTTTGACCAAAGACAAGAACGAACAGGGAATCTTGGCGGAGGGTTGACTGGTTTTTGGGAGAGCAGGGAGTTTGTCTCGCGGATAGAACGTGCTTACCACCAGATATGGTGCAGTTTGATTCCTGAAGTGCGAGCCAGACTCCATTATGAAAACAGAGTAAGTCATTGTTTTTAAAAAGGTTTTATGGGGCAGTGGATTGGCACTCTATATTTTCGCTAACGGCTATATCTGGTTAAGATATTGAAAAGTCTTGGTTTCTGTTTTTCCTACAGGCGGAAACGATGGCAGAGATGGAACTTAATGGATAAAGAGGGTTAAAAGGTTAAAGAAGGTTGGGGCTGTGGATATGATCGGAAACTCTTTGATCTTAAATGTATTTTTTGGTTTCTAGTGCGACCTGTCCTTCCTTGATTGCGCGACCTGTTCTCTCTTTTTACCAGGGAAATCTGGTCCGATTCAGGGCCTTTAACTGGAAGTGCGGCTCATCCTTCCCTGGGTTTTGCCGAACTGCGAGCGGTCCTTCCTGTCTGTGCGATCCATCCTTCCTGGGGAAGGGGGCTTGCGTGCTTCTTATCTTGTTGAAAAGGGGCTCTTTTCAGTATGGGGCAAAGGGGTTTGCGATCCATCCTCACCGACTTGCGCGACCGATCCTTCCTGTCCGTTGGGACGTCGGCTTGCGGTTTGAAAAAGCCAGAAGCCCAGTAACACAACCGATGCCAAGCGTTTTGTTCCTGGCGTGATCAAAACTTTCTGGAATGAGAGGGGAGAGTGAGGAAGGACGGGTCGCGTTGAATTTTTGCACAAGCAGCCAAACCGTAACGTTGATCTGCGACCCTTCCTCCCTCTCAGGCATCCCCGCTTTGTCATTCCTCGGGAAGGGGAGGGGTGTTCAAATCCAGGGCTTGCTCTTCAGCCGTCGCCTGACCTTGCACCCCCGGCAGACGCGCGGCGGCGCGGCGGCGCGGGGCGGTGGATTTTGACGGTGCGTGCAGGCGAGGGGTTTTTTCGGCCGCGGCTCGTTCTGCGGCTTGGGCGGCTTCCACCTGTTCGCGTTCGGCCCGCAGGCTGCGTTGGTGGTGATTGGCCCGCTTCATCTCGGCGATGAAGTCGCCACTGGGGAACAGCACATATTTGGTATCGACCCGCTTACGGCCCTCGCGCAGGGACTCGCTGGTAAAATTGTTGATGACGCCGCTGGTCTTCAATTCCTCCACCGCTTCCTCGACGGCGCGCAGGGCGTCGCGCAGACGGCTGTAATTGCACAGGCCCGAATCGCGGATGATGGTGCTGGCCTTGATGTTGTAGCCGTTATCGACATAGGACGCCTGGGTATAGCGATGCGTCAGACGGCGATGCAGCCAGCGCCCGATCGAGGACTTCATCCCCATGCTGGTTTCATAGTTCAGCTGGCGAAAATCGAGATCGAGAATGCCCTTGGTGACCAGCGGATTAAAGGCGACATAGGCTTTGCCGTTTTCGCCACGGCCATCAATAGCGATAACCGGGAACAGGGGCGAGGACACCAATTGTTCGCCGTTTTTGCCCTTCACGGTCATGTTGCATTTGTTGGCGACGCGGATCGCTTCCTTGATTTCGGCAAAGGGAAAGCCGTGGCCGCGTGCCTCCAGCTCCTTGCGCAATTCGTGGAAGCTGAAGGTGACGCCCGCCATGTCCTGTTCGTAGCGGGTGCGGTGCTTTTCGATGGCGATGCGGCGCAGCGCGTCTTCGATCACCTGTTCGCGCCGTCCGGGGAACATGTCACGTTCGCCGCCGCCTTTTTGGCGCACGCGGGCGGGCGATAGTTCCAGGATCAGTTCCTGGTCATGGTACATGAAGCGACGCACCTGGGTCGGCAGATAGGGGCGCTGCTTGACGTCCACCGCTTCGCCGCTGTCGGGATCAAGCACCAGGCCCACAACATATTTAGGAGCAAGATCATAAAATTCGAAGGAATTAGTGTACTTGTTGCCCCTTAGGAGCCCTTCGAACAGATCAAGCTGGGTCAGTTTTTTGCCGGAACTTTCAACTGACGTTGAAACAGCCGCCTCAACCGCGGTGTCTTTCGGTTCGTTTTGGCTGTCCTCGCCCATTGCCCCACCCTTGCGACCACGCTCTGCCCCAGCCGATGGGGCTAAATTTGACCTGGGAAGTCAATACCCTGACCGGCGAAGAGTCAACCAGAAAGCGCGACTTGAGATTTGTTAACAGGTCGCGGTTGGCGGTGGATTTATCCGCCAAGCATGAACGTGGATTTATTGAGCAAAATAGTATTTTTGGATAATGTGTGCCGTTGGGTTTAAAAAGCCGCGCTGGTTTTTCTGCATTTCCGTTTCAGCGCGTTCCGCCGGGGGGTTCCGTCGTGTCGATCAATAACGCTGCCGCCAAGCCGCATCATCAAAGCGGTCCTGATCTTATCGATGTCGGGCATGACGCCAGGGTCACTATTCCCGGTGGGCATTTCCTGCTGACGGCGCAATTCCATCGTCAGGGCGGCGATCTGTTGCTGGTGGGCAATGACGGCCACGAAGTGCTGGTGCGCGGTTTCTTTGATCGGGCCGATCCGCCCGACCTGATGACCGAAGAGGGTGGGGTGATCCCGCCTGCCTTGGCGGCGCGACTGGCAGGACCGACGGCCCCCGGTCAATATGCCCAGGATGGTCAGCAGGCTCAGGCCACCGCCATCGGTGTGGTGGACAAGGCCGACGGCACGGTGACGGTGCATCACGCCAACGGCACGACGGAAGTGATCGGCAAAGGGGCGACGGTTTTTCAGGGCGATGTGATCGAAACCAGCAAAGACGGCTCGGTCGGTATCATCTTCGCCGATCGTTCCACCTTCGCCTTGGGCCATGGCGGGCGCATGGTGATGGACGAACTGGTCTATGACCCCCAGGCCCATACCGGACGCTCGGCCTTCTCGGTGGTGCAGGGCACCTTTAGCTTTGTATCCGGCCAAATCGCCAAGTCGGGTCCCGACGCCATGTCGGTCAAGACCCCGGTGATGACCATCGGTATTCGCGGCACCACGGTGGCCGGTCAGGCCTCGGCCGAGGGCAGCGAAAACACCGTGTCCCTGTTGAACGACAGCGATGGCGGGGTTGGGCAAATCGTCATTTCCAACGGGGCAGGGTCGCAGGTGCTGACCAGTTCCGGTCAGACATTGCAAATTTCCAGTTCTTTCCAGGCACCGCCGCCGCCGGTGATTTTGCCGCCTGCGCAAATCCAACAGATGTACCAAAGCGCGGTTGATGCCCGTCCGCCTCAACCGACCCAGGCCCCGCGTTTACCGACCCCGAGCGAGCCCGGCGGGCAGCCTGGTCAGCAAGGCCAAACCGGCCAGCAACAACAGCAGGGCCAGCAGCAAGGGGCGCAGCAGGGTGGGGAAAAGGCCGCAGGGTCCGGCGCGGCTCAGGGCGGCACCGGCAGCTCGGTTTTGGACAACGTCAAGCAACTGGGGGATACCGGAACCCAGCAGGGGGATAACAGCAACACCACGCCGCTGAAACCCGATACGACCCAGACGGATTTACCCAAAACCACGACAGCGCCGCCAATTTCGACGGTTCCGGTAACGCCGATTACAGTGGTGACCAACCCTGTTCCGACGCCGCCAGTCTCGACGCCGACTCCGGTTCCGCCCCCGCCGCCGGTGCAAACGTCGACACCCACGCCGCCCCCTCCGACCAAATCGACGTCGTCTGTCGTTGCATCAAGCGTCACTGTGTCGGGAAACAACGTGACCCTGGTGGCTGGGTCGGCGGATCCTGTGGTGACGGTTGGGTCTTATCTGTCGCAGGTGCAAGCCAGCAATCCGGCGGCCACCCTGGCAGCGACCAATTGGACGGTGGTGGCGTCGGGTTTGGCCAACACCATCCAGGCGGCCCCGGTTGCCGACGGCAGCGGCAGAGATGTCTTTTATGCGGGCACGACCACTAATCCCGGCAGCAGCAATCCGACGTTGTCCTTTGCGCTCGACAGCGCCAAGGAAACGTTTGCTTTTGCCCGCAATGGTGACGGCCTGTCGGCGGCCAGCGTCACGGGGACGGGCCTGAAGGCGACGCAGTTGGTGGGGTTCCATCATGTGATCGGTGGTTCGGGCGGCAACACCTTTAATATCGGGTCTGGCGTCGGCACCGATGGCGTTGTGACCATCGAAGGCGGCAGCGGGCAAGACAAGGCGTCCTTTGCGCAGGATACCGACCATCTGGTTTTCCAGGGCGACGGTTCCAATCTGCGGGTTTCGGGGACCGGCACGTCATTGGTGCTGTCGGGTGTCGAGCGGGTTTTCGGCAGCAATCACGGTGATACCCTGGTGGGCGGATCCGCTGATTTCCGAGTTTTCGCGGGCGGCACCGGGGCCGATGTGCTCTCGGCAGGCAGCGGCAATAAGACCCTTTACGCCGACTGGCTTGGGGACAATGCCACCCTAACCTTGGGATCGACCACCGCGCTGAATATTGGCAGCGGGATTCCGCTCGACCAAAGCGCCAACGGTCGTTGGCAGGTTTCCCAGCTTTCCTCGGCTGGGGGCACGCAATATTACCTTTACGACACCCAGGGCGGAACGGGGTCGATCCATTTGAATGTGGATAACAATCATAACGTCCTGCCCGTTATGTCGAGTGTTTATAAGGGCTCGATGGAAGCCCTGTCGGGCAACGGCCAATATTTCCTTTATGTGGTTGAAGGCGAAACGGGGATTTGGCCGGGCGCCATCGTCATGCGCGATCTGGCGGCAGGCACCGCAGTCCAGTTGCAAGCGCCCCACTTCTCGGGGCAGGGGCAGCAGCAAACTGTGGCGCTGTCTTATGACGGCACCTTGGCGGCGATCGCCGATTACAACGGCAGCACGTCCTCGACAGTGTGGATTATTGATACCAAAACCGGGCAGATCGTCCAGCAATATACGGTTGACAGCCTGACCGGCGGCTTCCAACTGGGGGCCATCCGCGAGCTACAATTCTCGCATAATAACAGCACCTTGGTGATTCAGGACACCAACGGTGCTGTCGCGCAGTTGGGAGTGCATACCACCAGCACCTCGGTGTCGCCGACCGATGGCGGCACAGCGGCGGTCATCAGCAGTGATGGCGTTTGGGCCGTGATGCAAGATGCGGCTGGCAATGTGGTGTCCCACAAGACCGATGGGTCTGCGACCACCACCATTGCCCTGGCCGACACGGCCAACGAATACAGCCATGTCACCATGGCCGGAAACAGCCGGTTCATCGCCTATTGGCAGCAGATTGGCACCGACGGTTCCAACACCACCGAAGCCCTGATGGTCTATGACCGGCTGTCGGGCAGCAGCGCCCAAGCCTTGACCCAGATTCTGACCGGTGGCGACACGGCCAGCAGCTTGCCTGATCTGGTGTTCAGCGAAGATGGACGGTCGATCTATCTGCACGGCAGTTCCAGCGAAAGCGTGATGCTGAACCCCTACGCCAGCATCAATTCCTTCAACACGCTGACGGCGGGTACGGGAACGGACACGCTGTTTGGCGGGATGGCCCTTGACGGTACGGCGGTCTTGATTCAGGGCGGCCAGGGATTGGAAGTCCATGCCGGCAATACCCTGGTGGGGGCCAATGGCGGCTTCACCACCTTGCAGGGCGGCGGCGGCTCGACCCGCTTTGTCGCAGGCACCGGGACGGAAAGCTTTATCGGCGGTGGATTGCGCTCGCAGCAGGTGGTGGATTTCTCGAACCTGTCGCAAGACGTCTTCGTCGATGTGCGCGGCAATGCCTTTGCCAGCACCGCTAACCAGGCATTTTTGTACACCCATAACGGCAATTCCGTGGTGGCCAGCGACTATATCAGCGGCATCGCCAATGTGATCGGGTCGCAGGGCAACA
>JASLCK010000346.1 GCA_030151865.1 Rhodospirillaceae bacterium
CATGCCCCATTCCTCGGCCAGCATGGTGAAGATGAAGTCGGTCTGCTTTTCCGGCAGAAAGTTCAGGTGGCTTTGCGTGCCCAGCATGAAGCCTTTGCCGAACAACCCGCCCGAACCCAGAGCGATCTTGGACTGCAAGATGTGATAGCCCGAGCCCAGGGGATCGTTTTCCGGGTTCAGGAAGGTGACGATGCGCTGACGCTGATATTCGCGCATGAAGCGCCAGGCCACCGGTACCGCCGCCCCGGCCATGCTGATCAACAGGGCGAACTTCCACAGCCGCACGCCCGCCAGAAAGAACATCGCCCCGCTGGCCAAGGTCAGCATCATGGCGGTGCCCAGATCAGGCTGCTTCAGCACCAGGGCGACCGGGGTAAAGACCAGGATCAGCGGCGGAATCAGATAGAGGGGCCGCCCCACATCCTGATAACTGGCCCCGTGGAAATAGCGGGCAAGGGCCAGGACCAGGGTGATCTTCATGATTTCCGACGGCTGAAGCTGGATAAAGCCCAAATCGATCCAGCGCTGCGCCCCCATGCCGATGGAGCCGTGCATCTCGACCGCCACCAGCAGCACCAGGGCGATGCCGTACAGCACATAGGACCAGCGCATCCACCAGCGGATATCGACCATCGACACCGACAGCATCACCGCCATGCCGACCATGAAGCGCAGCATCTGACGCGACGCCCAGGGATCGATGGACCCGTTGGCGGCGGAATAAAGGGTCAGGAAACCGACCGAGCAAACCACGGTGATCAGCAGCACAAAGGACCAGCTGACGTACCACAGCTTTTCCCGCAGGGTCATTTCCGAACGGCTGAAGCGAAAATGCATGTTGCGCGCCATGATCAGCCAATCCCCTTCTGGTCGTGGCCGCAGCCTGGGGCGCAGTCTGGGCCGTGTCCGCCGCTATTCTGGCCGTCCATTTCGTCAATGGCGATCCCCAGCGACGGGGCGATGTCCAGCAAGGCGGCGCGGATGGCGTCGCGCTTTTGCACTTCCAACAGAATGTCGCGGCACATCGGCGCGGCGATCGACGAACCGCCGCCGCCATGTTCGACGGTCACGCAGCAGGCCCAACGGGGCGCCGATTCCGGGGCATAGGCAACAAACAGCGCGTGGTCGCGTTCCTTCCACGGCAGGTCTTCGTTCTTCTTCACCCCGGTTTCGCGTTCGCGCATGGAAATACGCCGCACCTGGGCCGAGCCCGACTTGCCCGACATGGCAAAGGCTTCGTCCTTGATGCGGGCACCATAGGCCGTGCCGCCCGGTTCGTTGACCACGGCGAACATGCCCCTGCGCACCAGCGCCAGATTTTGCGCCGATACCCCCAGATGCGGCCATTCGGGGGCGGGACGGGGCACGGCGTGAATGCCTTCCACCACGTCGCGGGCCAAATGCGGCTTGACGGCATAGCCGCCATTGGCCACCCGCGCCGTCATCACCGCCAATTGCAGCGGCGTGGCCAGCACATAGCCCTGACCGATGGAATTGATCAGGGTTTCGCCGGGATGCCAGGGCTGACCCAGGGTGGCGCGCTTCCAATCCTTGTTGGGGATGGTGCCCGACCGTTCGCCCGGCAAATCCAGCCCCATGGGTGCACCCAGCCCAAACCGCTTGCCCATTTCGGCAATGCGCTCGAAGCCGATGCGCCGGGCGATTTCATAGAAATAGACGTCGCAGGAATTCTTGATGCCGCTGATCAGGTCCATCGAGCCATGCCCACCCTTCTTCCAGCAATGGAAGTGGATGTTGCCCATGGTCATGTCGCCCGAACAGAACACCCGCTGATCGGCAGTGATGATGCCGCTTTCCAACGCCGCCAAGGCGGTGATCAGCTTAAAGGTGGACCCAGGCGGATATTGTCCGGCGATGGCCTTGTTGGTCAAAGGCGCGCGGGGATTGGTGATCAGGTCTTTCCACTCGTCGGGCATCAGCCCGCGATTGAAAGCATTGGGATCAAAGGTCGGGTTGGACGCCATCACCAGGATATCGCCGGTATGGATATCCACCACCACCGCCGCCGCACTTTCCTGGCCCAGACGCTGGGCGGCGAACTGCTGCAATTCCAGATCGATGGACAATTGCAGGTCCAGACCCGGCTCGCCCTCGTCACGCTTCAGTTCGCGGATGGTGCGGCCCACCGCATTGACTTCCACCTGACTGGTGCCGCCTTTGCCGCGCAGGGCCAGATCATAGACCTTTTCCAGTCCGTTCTTGCCGACGCGAAAACCCGGCAGTTCCAGCAGCGGATCGGAGGACGCCTGCAAATCGGCTTCCGACGGCACCGCGACATAGCCCAACAGATGCGCGCCCAGCCCCTCCAGGGGATAATAACGGCTTTGCCCCACATCGATCATCACCCCCGGCAGATCGGGGGTGTTCAGTTCGATGCGCGAGACGTCTTCCCAGGTCAGGTTTTCGCGCACCGTCACCGGCACGAAACTGCGGTGACGCTTGGCTTCGCGCATGATGCGGGTGCGGTCGTGATCGTTGATGGGCACGATGTTGCCCAGCAAATCCAGGGTGTCTTCCAGATCTTCGGTCTGTTCGGACACCACCAGGACCCGGTAATTCTGCTGATTGACCGCCATCGGCACGCCGTTGCGGTCCAGAATACGCCCGCGCGGCGGCGGCAGCAGCCGCAGATTGATGCGGTTTTCATCCGCCAGAACGGCATATTTGTCGGATTCCACCACCTGCAAATAATACATCCGCCCGACCAGCGCGGTCAGCAGCGCCAGCTTGCCGCCGCCCAGCATGATGGCACGGCGGCTGATGACCTTGCTGCGGTCATTGTCACGGGAATTGGACGACAACGGCATCGCCTAGGCGCTCCGCAACAGGGAAATTTGCACGCGGGAGAAAAACCAGCTGAACAGCGGATAGCAAAACACCGTCAGCAGCCACTCGAACACCACCGCGTGGGGGTCGAGCATGCGGTTAAAGATCAGTGACACCAGGGCCCATTGCAACCCCGCCACCACGCCGGCCACGAAGGCGAAGCCCCACCAGGCCAGCATGAACGGCTTGCCCAGAAAGAACTTGCGCTGCGACGAGGTCAGCCCCTGCACCAGCAGGAACAAAAGCGCGGTCACGCCCAGCGGCACGCCCGACAGGATGTCGGTCACCACCCCGACCACAAAGGCCAGGATCGCCGACAGCAAATCAGGCCGATGGATCGACCAGTAATAAATACCGATCAACGGCAGCATCGGGGCAATGGCGGCATATCCCGGCAAGCGGGCCGGCATCGCGTTCAACAAAACCAGAATCAAGGTCAGGCCGAACGGCAGCAGATGGCGGACCCACGCGTCCATCCGCTGGAACACCGAGCCTTTCAACGATCGTGTCCCTCTCCGGCGGCGGCCGTTTCGGAAGGCAGAATGCCAGCCAGGCCGTAATCGACCACCGTGACATATTCAAGCTGATAGCGATGGATAAAGGGCTCGACGCGGACCACGCCGTCTTGCACCGACGACACCACACCGATGCCCACGCCCGGCGGGAAAGCCCCGCCATGGCCCGACGTCACCACCCGGTCGCCTGGGGCGGCGGTGGTGTTGGGCGACAGATAGGCCATGCGCGGACGGTCGGAATTGTCACCGGTCAGGATGGCCTTGGCGCGGGAATTTTCCAGCATTACCGGAATGTGTGAGTTGATGTCGGTCAACAGCAGCACACGGGCCGAACGCACCCCCACCTCGGCAATGCGGCCCACCAGGGTTTCGCCCGCGATCACCGCCTGACCCTTGCGGATGCCGTCACGGCTGCCGGAATTGATCAGCATGGAATGGACGAACGCCCCGCCGGTATCGGCAATCACGCGGGTGGTGATAAAGGACGGATCGGGATCGGGGATGAAATTCAGCTGGGTGCGCAGCGCCCGGTTTTCATTGTCCAGATGGCGGGCCACCGTCTGCCAATGCATCAGCCGGGCGTTTTCATCGCGCAGCCGGGCGTTTTCGGCCCGCAGGCTCGACATTTCGCGGATATTGCCGACCACGTCGGCAATGGCGGCGGTGGGCCGCGACAGAACGTCGAGGATCGGCACCACCGTGTCGGAGACCGCAAGACGGATGCGCTCGACCAACAGAGCATCCGCCTTACCCAGAAGCATCAGGGCGAACGAGGCCATGATCAGCGATAAGAAAGCAAATCGCTGAGCCAGAACCTTTAACGTCGCGAGTCGTCCCAGCGCACCGGAATGCTGTTTCACGACTCAAAACCTCCCTGATACGGGGTTTATGCCAACCAAACTTAGTACATGCTGCTGAGAACGTTCCGCAGCTTGGGCATTTCTTCCAGGGCACGGCCGGTGCCCAGGGCAACGCAGGACAGCGGATCGTCGGCGATCGACACCGGCAGGCCGGTGGCGTGACGCAGCACGAAATCCAGGTTCGACAGCAGCGCGCCGCCGCCGGTCAGAACGATGCCCTTATCGACGATATCGGCGGCCAGTTCGGGGGCGGTGTGTTCCAGCGCCACCTTGACGGCTTCGATGATCGCGCCCACCGGCTCGGCCAGGCTTTCGGCGATCTGGCGTTCCGAAATGATCAGTTCCTTCGGCACGCCGTTCATCAGATCGCGGCCCTTGATTTCCATGGTACGGCCTTCGCCGTCTTCCGGCGGGCAGGCCGACCCGATTTCCTTCTTGATGCGTTCGGCCGAGCCTTCACCCACCAGCAGGTTATGATTGCGCCGGATATAGGCGATGATGGCTTCGTCCATCTTGTCGCCGCCAACGCGCACGCTGCGGGAATAGACGATGCCGCCCAGCGACAGCACGGCGACTTCGGTGGTGCCGCCACCGATATCGACCACCATCGAGCCGGTCGGTTCGGTCACCGGCAGACCGGCGCCGATGGCGGCGGCCATGGGTTCTTCGATCAGGAAGACGCGGCGCGCACCAGCGCTTTCGGCGGATTCCTGAATGGCGCGGCGTTCAACGGCGGTCGAGCCGGACGGCACGCAGACGATCACCAGCGGGCTGGCGAAGCTGCGGCGGTTGTGGACCTTGCGGATGAAATGCTTGATCATTTCTTCCGCAACCTCGAAGTCGGCGATCACGCCGTCGCGCAAGGGGCGGATGGCCTGAATGTAACCGGGGGTGCGGCCCAGCATCATCTTGGCT
>JASLCK010000079.1 GCA_030151865.1 Rhodospirillaceae bacterium
TAGTGCATTGACACAAACGTAAGATTCACAAGGACGGTGGATCGTGCGATTCTACAGGAATGGCACAGACCGTTAGCATCCCTACCATTTCCCCTGAGGACCGTGCGCGCTTGGCAGCGGTCATCGGGGATCGCAACAGCCCGCAGAAACATGTGCAGCGGGCGCGGATCATCCTTCTGTCGTCCGACAGGCTACCTGTTCTCGACGTGGCCCGGCAAATCGGCATCAGCCGCCCGGCGGTATGGCGCTGGCAGTTGCGTTACGCCGAGCAAGGGGTGGATGGGCTGCTGCGGGACAAGACGCGCAAACCGGGCAAGGCCCCGATCGCCTTGGAAACAGTGGCGAAGGTACTGGCGCTGCCGTGCTCGGAGCCGCCCGGCAACACGACCCATTGGACAGGTCGTGCCGTCGCCAAGGCGGTCGGCATCAGCTTGCGGGCGGTTCAACGCATCTGGGACACGCACAGGCTCCAGCCCCATCGGCTGCGCACCTTCAAGAAGTCCAAGGACCCCGCTTTCGCCGAGAAGGTTGAGGATGTGGTCGGCCTCTACATGGAGCCGCCCTGCCATGCGGTGGTGTTGTCCATCGACGAGAAAAGCCAGATCCAGGCTCTTGACCGCACCCAGCCCGGGCTGCCGCTGAAGTCCGGCAAATGCGCCACCATGACCCATGACTACAAGCGCAATGGCACCACCACCCTGTTCGCCGCCCTCAACATCCTCGACGGCTCCGTGCTGGGAAAATGTATGCAAAAGCACCGGCATCAAGAATTCATCAAGTTCCTCAATGCCGTGGAGCGGGCCGTTCCGGCGGGCAAGATCATCCACGCCATCCTCGACAACTACGCCACCCACAAGCACCCAAAGGTCAAGCAATGGCTGGCCGATCACCCGCGCTGGGTCTTTCACTTCACTCCGACATCGGCATCCTGGCTCAACGCCGTAGAGGGCTTCTTCTCCACCATTACCCGCAGGCGTATCCGGCGCGGCGTATTCAAATCCGTCGCCGACCTCGAAGACGCCATCCGCCGCTACATCCGCGAGCATAACGGCCAGGCCAAGCCCTTCGTCTGGACCAAATCCGCCAACGCCATCTTCGAAAAACTCAGCCGACTGCCTGCACCTTCTGAATGAGTCGGTGCATTAGCGGTTTCCAGGGAGAGGCCAATCCTAGCTTTTCCACATATCGCCGCACCGTGTTCGGATCGACTGCCAGGGCGCGCGCGGTGGCACGCAGACTGGTTCCAGCTGCGACCAGATCCCTAAGACGGCTCTCAAAAAACGGACCCAAATCGAGAATCCGCACCCTACTGCCCGGTTCCGCTGCTTGGCTGAAGACATAGCCGCAGGAACAGCGAAAAACCCCAATAGTCTTTCCCTTTTCTTCGTGCAAGCTGAGGCTAGAAATCACAGGCTGGCCGTGGTGATCCGCCAGAAGATTACGGCAGGGCCAGGGACCAGAGCCAAAGGGCATTGGTCGCTCTAAAAGCGGCAGAGCCTCTAGCAACAACCTCAGCAGGACATGATGAAGGGGAGAAAATGCCTTACGGTGTTTACGGGCCATTCTCTCCAGCCAGAGATCCGGTTCAGCTTCTGGCAGCAGATCCAGAATTGGACCCAAATATGCGAGATAGGCATTCCGCAAAGCAGGTTGATCGATGCTGGTGCTTCCCTTGTCGAAGCCTCGCCCCGCAAAAGCTTTTCGGTAATACTCCCCCCAATAGGCCAAGGGTTGAGTTTCCGTTGGGGTCGTCAGCAGAACGGCGCTGGCCCGAGCGATGTTTCGCAGTAGATTCAGAATTTCAGTCTTTTCTGCCCAGGCAGGCTTCCGCGGATCAGACGGACAATTGTCCTCGCTGGCGGCAATGAATTCATGCTGACCCACCCGTACCGGGACAACTAGGCTGGCAGCCAGAGGCATGCCATGGTGAGGGCAAACCAGAACGCCGGGAAGCTGATGCTCTCGCCGCCAGTAGAGTTCCCCCTGACAAGTCAGCATTTCGTTGCGGCAGATCAGGCAATAGCGTAAGGCAGTGGGAAGCCGCACTGTTCCCGCTGCCAACCCCAAACGGACATGCACAGTCTCCGCTCCGCCCTCTGTCAGAGCTGCCAAGGCCCAATCCCGCACCTCTGGCGGTTGATAGGCGGTCAGATAGGGAAACAAGGTTGCTTCCCTGGCTAGCCTTTCTGGTGTCAGTCCACGCCGCGGCTGCAGGCGGACGCAAAGTTCCCCAAGATGGGCTTGCAAAGCCATTCCCGCCCGCACATGCCTGTTCCCAAACAACTCGTCGAGAGTCTGTTTCGGGCTTTCGTAACCACTATGACGGTGATAACGCGCCAGCAGGCTGTAGAGCAGTTCACCGGGATAAAGGGCAGGGAAATAGGCAAGCATTCTCCCCCCCTACTCCACGGCATCCAGCCGTGGTGGACGAACAATCCCGGCCTCTGCCAAAGCATCATGGGCCGATTTTCCTGCCAGCTTTCCAACGGCGGCGATATTCGCCAATTTAGAAACGGGTTTAGCCTTGCTGCGGCTAGCGGAACGCGGCGTTTCGGCCGTGGCTTTTGTCTCACCCAATTTGGTAAAAATATGAATCGCCAGTTCTGGCAAGGAGGCCTCTGGATATTCAGCCAGGGCTTGGGCGGCCATCAGTTGAGCAACGTCTTTCGCCACACCCAGCTTTTGCAAGGCGCTCACCAGATCGGAAGATGGCTGTGCTGTCTGTCGGAGATCGACAGCGATGTCTGAGACTGGGGATGTTGCCACATGTATCTGTGCGTCATGGAAAATCTTCAGGACATAGTCGTCCAGGGGACGCAAGTCATCGTATTGGGCAATTTTACGACGATCTCCTGTCTTCAGGGCAGTCATCATCGGGGCGATGATCTTGAAATGCTCAGACGCCACCTGCCGGAACAGACCGGCATCCATCACTTCTGGACGTTTGCGAGCTTGACCCAGTTCCATCGCCCGCAGTTGAGCCAACATGAACATCTTGACCAACACATCGATGATGCCCTGGCTCTCTTCATATAGGACTTGGCGGATATCCTCGGTCAGGGGCGTTTCATCACGTGTCCACTGGTATTTCCACAGGAAATCCACGAAATGGTTCCACACCGGCCCGAACGGTAAACGCTCCCAGATGGCGGAACCGATGCCGTTAGCACGACGCGCCTGTCGGAAATCCCCTTGAAGAACTGGCAAGGCCCCCATCGTACCAATCATCACCACGGGAATGCCGATGGTATTGACCAGCGTTACCAGAAAATTCAGCAAGGCTTCCGGTCCGACGCCCTTCGCCAAGGTCAAATGTTGGATTTCGTCGATGATCAGCACCCCCAAGGCATGGCGGTTCGCGATCTGCGACATCTGTGACAGCATCAATTCGACGGAATTACGGCTTTTTCCATGGGTGGGCAGGAACCTGGTCCCCAAGACCAAATCCATCTGCTGAAAGAAATTAAAGCAAAGCTGTTTCGGCGAGCCCTGATCAGGACAATCCACCTTCAGCCAGACCACCTGTTGCAAGCTGTAGGGAGCGTCATGCTCGATAATCTGCGGATAATATTCGAGAATGCGGCCAATGCCGGTACTTTTTCCTGCCCCAGAGGTGCCCAGCAGAGCAAAGCCTTCGGCAGAGCTGCGGACATGATGCCGCCCAGCATGCAGATCGCGGGCAACGATCCGCTCATGGCCGTCTTGCAAGCGGTGAATGTAGTCAGTGGTCAAAGGATTGCGGCTGACATACCCCTGGCGCAGCAGGGCTGAGAACGCAGCTTCCAATCGCAGATGATGTTCGAGCGGCTCGAAGAAACGCCGCAGCCGATAAAGGCAGTGCAGACGGACATGGGTGGGATAGGTCCGTTCCTCGGGAGAAAAAGCGGGAGGATCAGACAGAAAAGCCCAAGCATCCCGCAGAGATAACTGCGGAGGCAGACGATTAATAAAGGGATTATCCCGGAATTCCGGCAACAGCATCAAATCAGAGGGTTGGTTCATCGCTCCTCCTCTTCCTCACGGAAATGCCGGATCAGTTCCGTAATATCCGGCAAGCTGTAATCGTCCTGAGCCGGACCGCCGGGAAAAGGTACCACATCGGCTTTGCTGGCAGAGTTTTGCGGACGCTCGGCCCGCACGGCATCCCGCCTCTGCAAGTCCCGCCGTTCTTCCTGCCGGTTGGTGCGGATATCAGCAGTACGTTCACGCTTGGAGAACCCTGCCGTGACCGGAGCCATCGCCTTCGCATCCTTCACCACCGACTGTATCTGCTCAATCAGCGAAACCCGTCCCTGAACTTCCTGTGGGTGATGGGAGGCAGCCAGCTGCCGCGCCTCCTGACGCAGTTGGTCGATCTCCCACAGCGTCCGCCCTTGATGATCCCGGCTGCGGTCGGTCAGGGAGCAGGGAATGAAACGGGGTTGTCCTGGCTGCCCATGGAGATAGAGATCGTCCATATTGCGCGGGTCATAGGAAATCCGTACCGGCCAATTGCCGTTCTGGCGAGCCTTGTCGAACCAATGCTCTTCGATGGCCAGCGGGCAGGAATAATAGCAGCCGAAGAATCGGATGCCGTGCCGGGTGACGACAGCTTCCTCGGAGGGCAGCAGGCTGAGCCGCACCAGTTCCGGCGGATAGGTGCGGAGTCTGCCGCTGCGTCGGACAATTCCCCATTCCCATAACTCGACCGGAACCGCCTTGACACCGTCATGGATCATATCGGGGTCAAGGGGATAGCCTTTCAGGCGATGATGTGTGTTGTAGTAAAGAACGCAGCATATCAGGATACGGGTGAACTGGTCGATGTCCAGAGTGGCATCAAGGCGGTAATCATCGCCGCCACGCTGCTGATAGTCTTCCTGAATATAGCCTGGCGTATAGGCTTTGAATCGAGCTGGAAGCAGAAGGAACTGCTGTTCGACAATGCCTTTCCAGTCGGCGCGGTAAGGAGCGGTGTTCTCGACATGGACACCGAAATTATGGATCAGGGTTTCCACCATCCGCCCGGCCAATTCGCCCCGGTCCCCTAACAATCGTTCCGGCATCCCCACGGAAGGCCATTCCTCCGAGGTAATCTCCACGCCGAACTTGTGGCAATACTCGACCTTGTCGAGGACGGCATTGCTCAGGGCTTCCATGGCCCCAACCCAGGACGGCCCTTCGAAGCCCGCATGGATACCAACGATCATATGGCTGAAGACATCGATCACCACATAGACCACAGGCCTCCCGACAATCTTGTCT
>JASLCK010000090.1 GCA_030151865.1 Rhodospirillaceae bacterium
GCAGACCCTGGGCGTGCGCTACGACGAAATCGAAATCTGGCCGATGTACGAATCCTTCATGACGGCACTGGCCCCGAGCTTTGCCGGGCTGGCGGCGGATACCACGGAGGAAAACCTGCAGGCACGGATTCGCGGCACGCTGCTGATGGCACTGTCCAACAAGAGCGGCAAGCTGGTGCTGACCACCGGCAACAAGTCGGAAATGTCGGTTGGCTATGCCACCTTGTACGGCGATATGTGCGGCGGTTATTCGGTGTTGAAGGACATCTATAAGACCACCGTTTTCGCGCTGTCGCACTGGCGCAACGCCCATAAGCCCGAAGGGGCGCTGGGGCCAGACGGGCCGGTGATGCCGGAAAACGTCATCGCCAAACCGCCGAGTGCCGAGCTGAAACCCAATCAAAAGGACCAAGACACCCTGCCGCCTTATGACGAGTTGGATGCGATCTTGGAATGTATGATCGAACGCGAGTTGGGACCGGCGGAAACCGTTGCCGCCGGGCATGATCCGGCCATCGTGCGAAAAGTGTTTCGCATGTTGGACCGCGCCGAATATAAGCGGCGTCAGGCCCCGCCCGGGGTTAAGATCACCAGCCGCGCTTTCGGGCGCGACCGGCGCTATCCCATCGTCAACGGTTTCACCGATTCGGTTTAGAGAGTCTTCGCCATGACCGTCACGGTCCGTTTCGCCCCCAGCCCGACTGGGCGGCTGCATGTGGGCAATGCCCGCGTGGCCCTGATCAACTGGTTGTTCGCCAAAAAGCAGGGCGGCCGCTTCATTCTGCGCATCGACGACACCGACCGCGAACGGTCGCTGGCCGAACATGAACAGGCGATCTACGCCGATCTGACCTGGCTGGGTCTGGTCTGGGACCAGCGCGAGGCGCAGTCCGAACGCTTTGCCCGCTATGATCTGGCGGTGGCCAAGCTGAAGGCCGATGGCCGTCTGTACGCCTGCTATGAGACCCCGGACGAGCTGGATTACAAGCGTAAGCGCCAGTTAGCCCGCAAGCTGCCGCCGGTCTACGACCGCGAAGGGTTGCGTCTGTCGGATGCCGACAAGGCCCGTCTGGAAGCCGAAGGGCGCAAGCCGCATTGGCGCTTCAAACTGGCCGAGGGCGAAGTGCGCTGGACCGATCTGGTGCGCGGCCCTTGCCATTACAACGCCGAACATCTGTCGGATCCGGTCCTGATCCGCGCTGACGGCAGTTATCTTTATACCCTGCCGTCGGTGGTCGATGATGCCGAGATGGCGGTCAGCCATGTGATCCGCGGCGAAGATCACGTCACCAACACTGCCGTGCAGATCCAGATTTTCGAAGCCCTGGGGGCCACCGTTCCCGGCTTTGCTCATCTGCCGCTGCTGACCGACGCCAAGGGCGAAGGGCTGTCCAAGCGTTTGGGCAGCATGTCGCTGGGCGATCTGCGCGAAAGCGGTCTGGAAGCCATGGCCCTGAACAGCCTACTGGCCAAGCTGGGCAGTTCGGACGCTATTCTGCCGCGCGCCTCGCTCGACCAGTTGGCCGCTGAATTTGATATTGCCCATTATGGCCGGGCCACCGCCAAGTTCGACGACAACGAACTGGACCATCTGAACGCCCGCCTGCTGCATGACCTGCCGTTTGCCGCCGCCCAGCCGCGTCTGGCCGCTGCCGCCATTCCCGGCGACGAAGCGTTCTGGCTGGCGGTGCGTGCCAATCTGAAGCGTTTTTCCGATGCCCGCGACTGGTGGCATATCGTCGGTGAACCGGTGGCCCCGGTGGTCGAGGATGGGGCGTTCCTGGCTCAGGCTTTGGACCAGTTGCCCGCCGCGCCCTGGAGCCAGGAGACCTGGAAGCAGTGGACCGATGCGGTCAAGACCGCCACCGGGCGCAAGGGCAAGGACCTGTTCCACCCGCTGCGGCTGGCCTTGACGGGTCGGGAAAATGGCCCGGAACTCAAAGCCCTGCTGCCGCTGATCGGCCCAGACCGTGCCCGCGCCCGCCTGCGCGGCGAGACTGCATAAAGACGCCAAGGGGGAAGCCGCCATGCCGCTCGTTCTTTATAACACCATGACCCGCCGCAAGGAGGCTTTCGAGCCCCTCGATCCCTCTCACATCGGCATGTATGTCTGCGGCCCGACGGTCTATGACCGCGCCCATATCGGCAACGCCCGCCCGGTGCTGGTGTTCGACGTGCTGTTTCGGCTGTTGCAGCGCCTTTATCCAAAGGTGACTTACGTCCGCAACATCACCGACGTGGATGACAAGATCAATGCGCGGGCCAAGGATCGCGGCATCACCATCGGCGAACTGACCGAGGCGACCACCCGTGATTTCCACGCCGATATCGGGGCTTTGAACGCCCTGTCCCCGAGCGTCGAGCCCCGCGCTACCGCCCATATCGGCCAGATGATCGCCATGATCCAGTTGCTGATCGAACGCCGCCATGCCTACGAGGCCGAGGGGCATGTGCTGTTCTCGGTCCCGTCGATGCCCGATTACGGCAAGCTCTCGAACCGCAGCCAGGACGAAATGATCGCCGGGGCGCGGGTCGAGGTGGCCCCCTATAAGCGCGATGCCGCCGACTTCGTGCTGTGGAAGCCGTCGTCCGACGACCTGCCGGGCTGGGACAGCCCGTGGGGTCGCGGCCGTCCCGGCTGGCACATCGAATGTTCCGCCATGAGCAAGCAATATCTGGGGGAAACCTTCGATATTCATGGCGGCGGGCAGGATCTGGTGTTCCCGCACCACGAAAACGAAATCGCCCAAAGCTGCTGCGCCCATGGCGGCAAGCCGTTCGCCCGCTATTGGATGCATAACGGTTGGCTGATGGTCGAAGGCGAAAAGATGTCCAAGTCCTTGGGCAACTTCTTCACCGTGCGCGATCTGTTGGACCAGGCCCCCGGCGAAGCGATCCGTCTGGCCATGCTGTCCACCCATTACCACCAGCCCTTCGACTGGACGGCCGAGGGACTGAAGCAGGCCCGCACCGCCCTGGATCGCATGTATCTGGCCCTGCGCTCGGTCGCCGGAATCGAGGCGGTGGGCCGTGATCAGGTGCCGTTGGGGGTTCTGGCGGCGTTGAAGGACGACTTGAACACCCCGCTTGCCATTGCCGAGATGCACGAACTGACCACCGCCTTGAACAAAGCCGACAACGACGCCGACCGCGCCCGCTGCAAGGGTGCGCTGTTGGCGGCGGGCGATGTTCTGGGCGTGCTGCAACAGGACGTCGAAGCCTGGTTCCGCTGGACCCCGGCGGGCGGTTCGGCGCTGTCGGACCAACAGATCGACGGCTTGATTGCCGACCGTCTGGCGGCGCGCAAGGCCAAGAACTTCGCCGAAGCCGACCGTATCCGCAAGGAACTGGCCGACAACAACATCCTGCTGGAAGACGGCCCCGGCGGCACCACCTGGCGCCGCGCCTGATTCAGACTTTGACGAAATGGCCGGGCTTGTCCCGGCCTTTTTGTTTGCGGGCTTTCCGGTGGGAAGGCTGTGAAAAGGGCGGCGATCAAACATTCCTGGCGTCAACCGCCGCGATCGGGCATTCTTTCACCCCCTTTTTCTTTGGTGAGGGATCATGAGCGACAAGCGAGTCTATCTCTACGACAGTACTCTGCGCGACGGTGCGCAGACCCAAGGTGTGGATTTCAGCCCGTCCGACAAGGTGGCGATTTCCCGCGAGCTGGACCGTCTGGGGATTGACTATATTGAAGGCGGCTGGCCGGGGGCGAACCCTACCGACGACGCTTTCTTCGCTGAACCGCCGGTGTTCCATCGCTCCAAGCTGGCGGCGTTCGGCATGACCCGGCGCGCGGGCCGCTCGGCGGAAAATGATCCGGTGCTGCAGGCCATCATCTCGCCCAAGACCCCGGTGGTCACCATGGTCGGCAAGAGCTGGGACTTTCAGGTGGAAGTGGCGCTGGGCACGACCGGGGATGAAAACCTGCGCATGATCAGCGAATCGATCGTGCATGCCCGCAAGACCGCGCAGGAAGTGATCTTTGACGCCGAACATTTCTTCGACGGCTATAAGGAAAACGCTGCCTATTCCCTGCAATGTGTCGAGGCCGCCTATCGGGCCGGGGCGCGCTGGGTGGTGCTGTGCGATACCAACGGCGGATCGCTGCCCCACGAAATCACCGCCATCATCAACGAAGTGACCAAGGTGGTTCCCGGCAGTCATCTGGGCATCCACTGTCATAACGACAGCGACAACGCGGTCGCCAATTCCCTGGCCGCCGTGGTGGCCGGGGTGCGCCAGATTCAGGGGACCCTGAACGGCCTGGGCGAACGCTGCGGCAACGCCAATCTGATTTCCATCCTGCCCAATCTGATGTTGAAGATGGGCTATGAAACCGGCGTTTCGCCCACCGATCTGACCAAGCTGACCCATATTTCGCGTCTGTTGGACGAACGGTTGAACCGTGCCCCCAACCGCCACGCCCCTTATGTGGGCGAGGCTGCCTTTACCCATAAGGCCGGTCTGCATGCCTCGGCGGTGGAAAAGGATCCGCGCTGTTACGAGCATGTGGCCCCGGAACTGGTGGGCAACCGCCGCCATATCGTGGTCTCTGATCAGGCTGGGCGCTCCAACATCCTGGCCCGTTTCCGCGATATTGGTCTGGATATCGATCCCAACGACCGCAAGTTGGCCCGTCTGATCGAGGACGTGAAGACCCGCGAAGCCAACGGTTATGCCTATGACGGGGCCGAAGCCAGCTTCGAACTGCTGGCCCGGCGCGCCTTGGCCAATGTGCCGGACTTTTTCCGCCTGCTTAGCTTCCGCGTCATCGATGAACGGCGCTGGAATGC
This sequence comes from Rhodospirillaceae bacterium, assembly GCA_030151865.1. Lineage (GTDB taxonomy): Bacteria > Pseudomonadota > Alphaproteobacteria > Rhodospirillales > Magnetospirillaceae > JASLCK01. The sequence goes on from JASLCK010000090.1 coordinate 4,800, forward strand.
CAGGAACGAGCTGATCACCCTGTCGGAAGCCACCATAAAGGTGGAAATCAAGGGCCAGCGTCTGATGGATGTGGCCGAGGGCAACGGCCCGGTCAGCGCCCTGGATGCGGCGCTGCGCAAGGTGCTGAACCCAGTTTTCCCGGAAGTGGCCGACCTCAAGCTGGTGGATTATAAGGTTCGTATCCTGAACCCCACGGCGGGCACCAAGGCCCTGACCCGTGTGATGATCGAAAGCGCCGATGCCAACGGCGAACGCTGGTCAACGGTGGGGGTTTCGACCAACGTGATCGATGCGTCGTTCAACGCCCTGCATGACAGCATCACTTATAAGCTGTTGCGCGACGGGGCCGAAGCGTGAGTGAGCAAGTGACCGAAGATGTGAGTGAAAACGCCGTGGCGGTGCTGGACCGCCCGGCGGTTATTCTGGTGCGTCCGCAATTGTCAGAAAATATCGGCACCACCGCGCGCGCCATGATGAATTGCGCGCTGACCGATCTGCGTCTGGTGGCCCCACGCGAAGACTGGCTGTCGGAACGGGCCATTGCGGCGTCTTCGGGCGCCGATGCCATTTTGCATGCCGCGCGGGTGTTTGAAACCACCGAAGCGGCCATCGCCGATTTGCACCGTGTCTATGCCACCACGGGCCGTAACCGCTTTATGGTCAAGCCGGTGGCGACGCCCAACCATGCCGCCAAGGAAATGCGCGAGCATGTGGCCAGCGGGCTGAATTGCGGCGTGCTGTTCGGCCCCGAGCGGACCGGTTTGGAAAATGACGATGTGGCCCTGGCCGACACCGTGATTACCGTGCCGCTCAACCCGGAACATTGTTCGCTCAATCTGGCGCAGGGCGTGCTGATCATCGGCTATGAATGGTTCCAGGCGGGTGACCCGGCGGAACCCAAGGCCATGACCAAGGGGGCGGCTCCGCCCGCCACCAAGGATGAATTGGTTGGGCTTTTCGCCCATCTGGAGCGGGAATTGGACGAATGCGGGTTCTTCCGCGTCACCGAGAAGCGCCCCAGCATGGTGCGCAATATCCGCAACATGTTCGAACGTGCCGATTTGACCTTGCAGGAAGTCCGCACGCTGCATGGTATCGTCCATGAATTGGTGACCTATCGCCAGCGCAAGGGCGAGGAGTAATCGCATCATGACCCGTCAGCCGCCCCACTTCGACGACCAGTTTTTGGACCTGTTCGAGCAGTTGCTGATCTGGCGGCGCGACGTGCGGCGGTTTTTGCGCGATCCCATCGACCAAGCGCTGGTGGAAAAGCTGTTGGCCATGGCCTGTCTGGCCCCATCGGTCGGCAATGCCCAGCCCTGGCGCTTCGTCACGGTGGACGATCCGGCCCGGCGCGAGGCGGTGCGGGAAAATTTCGTGGCCTGCAATACGGACGCTCTGCACGATTATTCGGGCGAGCGGGCCAAGATGTATGCCTCGCTGAAACTGTCGGGGATGGACGACGCGCCGGTGCATGTGGCGGTGTTTTCCGATCACCAGACCCCGGCGGGGCAGGGGCTGGGACGCAAGACCATGCCGGAAACCCTGGATTATTCGGTGGTTTCGGCCATCCATACGCTGTGGCTGGCGGCGCGCATCCACGGTCTGGG
>JASLCK010000093.1 GCA_030151865.1 Rhodospirillaceae bacterium
AGCAAGGTGGTCTTGCCGCAGCCCGAAGCCCCCAGAAGGGAAAAGAATTCGCCCGGATAAATATCCAGATCCACATTATTGACGGCAGTGAAGTCGCCAAAGCTTTTGGACACCCCGGCCACCCGGATCATGGGTTTGGCGTCGGGATTGTTCCAAGGTGCGAAACGATTCTGAGGTTTGGGGGCGGCCTGAGCCATTGCCGTCATCCTTTTAAATAAAGCGCCCCGGTCTTACCGGACCGGGGCGCTGCCAATCAAGTCTCGGTTTGGTTACATCCCGGTCTTGACGCGGGTCCAGGTCCGGGTCCGTTCACGCTCGTAGTTCTGAGCAGCCGGGGGAACCTGGAATTCCTTGGCGAGCACGGCGTCCGACGGATAGATCGCCGGGTCTTCGGCCACTTCCTTCTTCATGAAGGGCTTGGCTTTCGGCACCGCGTTGGCATAGCCGGTGGTGTTGCTGATTTCAGCAATGATTTCCGGCTTCAGCAGGAAGTTGATGAACTTGTAAGCATTGTCCACATGCGGGGCATCGGCGGGAATGGCGGCGTTGTCGATATTCACGATCGCGCCTTCCTTGGGGATGATGATCCCGATATTGACGCCCTTACCCGCTTCGGCGGCACGGTTGCGCGACTGCACCAGATCGCCGACATAGCCGTGCGCGACGCAGATGTCGCCGTTGGCCAGATCGTTGATGTACTTCGACGAATGGAAGTAACGCACATTGCTGCGGATCGCGGTCACGGTGGCGGCTGCGGCCTTCAGGTCGTCGGGCGACTGGCTGGCGCCGTTCTTGCCCTTATAGACCATGGCGGCGGGGAACACCTCGGTCGGGGTGTCCAGCAGGGTGACGCCACAGCCCTTCAGCTTGGACGAGACCGCCGGATCGAAGATCAGGGCCCAGCTGTCGAGCGGAGCCGACGGATTGGCCTTCTTCACCGCGTCGATGTTATAGCCGATGCCGGTGGCGGCGATCATATAAGGCACGGCGAACAGGTTGCCAGGATCGGCGACCGCCCCCAGGGTCTTCATCACCGCCGGATCAAGGTTGCCATAGTTCGACAGCTTGGCGCGGTCCAGCTTCTGATAGATGCCCGACTTGATCTGATTGGCCAGGAACGGCGAGGCCGAGGGGAACACCACGTCATAGCCCGACTTGCCGGCCTGCAGCTTGGCTTGCAGGGTCTCGTTGCTGTCATAGACGTCGTAATTCACCTTGATGCCGGTTTCGGCGGTGAACTTTTCCAAGGTGTCGGGCGCGATATAGTCCGACCAGTTGTACACGTTCAGGACCTTTTCCTCGGCGGCGAAGGCCGACGAAGACAGGGCGGCGATGGCCGACACCGAAACGAGCAGAGCGGTAAAGGAAAGGCGCATGTGAACCCCCCTAGGGCGATTGAACGAGGCGGCGTTCCGTTATTCCCAAGGCATCACCCTATAATGCCCAGCGAACGTCCGCGCGAGCCCCGATGATTCCCGCGCTCACCCCCCCTGTCAACACGCAATCCCCCTCTGCCTTGACATTATCATCTTGCGCAGCTTTTCAGCTTAGCCACAGAGAAAAAACAACCTCAAAAGTTGTTCTGAACGCTGGAAAGATTTGCAAGAATAGCGATAATCGTCAACCGACATCCACAGGGGGTTTATCCAGATGATCCGTCATTTCCTGGGGCGTGCGTTCATGGCCGTCGCCCTGATCGCTTCCGCCGCGCCTGTTTTAACCGTACCGCAACAGGCTCAGGCCCGATCCGATGATCCGGATGCGGCGGAACGGCGCGCCAACGCCAAACGGATCCGCGAAGCTGCCGAGGATGGCGACGTCAAGGCGCAATTGGCTTTGGGTCTGATGCATGCCACCGGGGGGCAAGGCGTGCGCCACAGCTATAAGGACGCGGCGAAGTGGTTCAAGGCTGCATCGGCCCAGGGGGATGCCCACGCCACTTATTATCTGGGGGTGCTCTACAGCATCGGCAAAGGGGTCGATCAGGATTCCGACGAGGCGTTGCGTCTGTTTCGAGCCGCCGCCGCCAAGAACGATCCGGCCGCCATGGTCGCCATCGGTGATGCCTATAACGACGGCGACGGCGTCAGCGAAGACGCCAAGCAGGCCTATAGCTGGTACAAGCGTGCCGCCGAAATGAATTACCCCCGCGGTCAGACCATGGTCGGCTGGTTCATGCTGACCGGACGCGGCGGCGCACCCAAGGATTCGAAACAGGCGGCGGGCATGGTCCGCGCCGGGGCCGAACAGGGCGATGGCATGTCGATGTTCGTTCTGGCCCAATTGCTGAGTGTGGGCGAAGGCGTGTCCAAGGACCCCCGGCAGGCTTATATGTGGGCCTTGCTGGCCAGCGACCGCGATGTCGATAAGGCTGACACCCTGATCAGCCAGTTGGACCGTCAATTGAGCGCCGCCGATAAGGATGCGGCCCGCAAGCAGGCGCAAGGCTGGCGTCCCAAGAAGGCCGGGCAAAGCGCCGATCCCTATATCGGCAAGGGCGGCAAAGACGACGACGGCCAGGGTGGCGGCGCATCCGACAAATCCACCAAAAGCGGCGGATCGCAGGGCGGACAAGCTGCCGCTCAGGGGCAAGTGGTCGCCACCGGCAGTGGCTTCTTTGTCAGCCGTCAGGGCCATGTCGTCACCAATCACCATGTCATCAAGGGCTGCTCCCGCCTGGATTTGGGCAACGAAGCCATCGGCATGATGCCCGCCCAGGTGATGGGCGATGATCCCGGCAATGATCTGGCTTTGCTGAAGACCGGATACGAACCGAAATCGGTGGCCAATTTCCGGTCCGGCCCGGTCCGTCAGGCGGAAAATGTCATGGCCTACGGCTATCCCCTGACCGGTCTGGTCTCGTCGGGCGGCAACGCCACCAGCGGCAACATCACCGCCCTGACCGGGATGCGCGACGATGTGCGCTATTATCAGATGTCGGCCCCGGTCCAGCCCGGCAATTCCGGTGGCCCGATGGTGGACGCCAGCGGCAATGTGGTCGGTGTGGTGGTATCCAAGCTGGACGCCCTGGGCGTTGCCAAGGTCATCAATGACATTCCGCAGAACGTCAATTTTGCCATCAAGGCATCACTGGCCGCCAACTTCCTGGACAGCCATTCCATCACCTATGGATCCGCCGCCCTGGGCGACGCCAAAAGCCCGCCCGACCTGAGCGAACAGGTGAAATCCTTTACCGTGCAGGTCCGTTGCTACAACTGACCGCCTGAAACCAAAAACCGGGGATGGAAACATTCCCGGTTTTTTTACACTTTGCGCATAACCCAGGGGTGACAGAGGCGCAGCAAAATTATAATCTCTGGCAAAACAACGGTCGAAGAGAAGGATAAACCTTCATTTTCTGAAATAAAACAGCGGCTTTTGTCTGGGACCCTCTGGAAATTATAAGACCTTAAATAATTAAGGCCCGCCTGTCTAAAGGAGACAGAGGAATGTCCAATGGAAAGGTAAAGCAGCTTGCAGACGCCCTTGGCGCCGTCAAAAGCGGTTGCAGGCTGATGTTGAGCGAGTTTGTGGGATCGGCGCAACCGTCGAAGTCGATCGAGTGGATTGTCGAAAACAAGGTCGGTGATCTGACGCTGATCGTCTGCACCCCTGGGTACCGTGACAATTTTCTGATGGGCCGTCTGTTTGAAAACGGCCTGGTGCGCGAACTGATCTCGTCGCATGTCGGCACCTCGTCCGGCTGCACCGAGGCGTATCTGTCAGGCAAGATGCTGGTCAAGCAGATCTATCCCATGGGCACCTGGGCGGAGAAGGTCCGTGCGGGCGGCATGGGTCTGGGCGGCGTTTTGGTTCCCGTCGGCGTCGGTATCCTGGATGAGCCGGGCCTGTTCCCCGAACTGGACCAGCCCAAGCAGAAGATCACCCTGAACGGCCAAGACTATTTCGTCGAGGAAGCCCTGACCGCCGATGTCTCGATCATCCGCGGCTGGCGGGCCGATCCGCTGGGCAATGTGGAATTCCGCAATACCGGCGTGATCAACCAGTGCGACATGGCCATGGCGGGCGAATACACCATCGCCGAAGTCAGCGAGATTGTGCCGGTCGGCACCATTCCCCCTGACCGCGTCGGCTGCCCCGGCGTGTTCGTCGATGCCGTGGTGCAGGGCTATACCCGCGCCGAGCAGGACGATCTGTACCGCAACAACTGGATCCGCCTGGGCATTTTGGACCCGGAAAAAGAAGAGGTGTCGGCATGAACTGCGCCGTCGATCCCAAGACTCTCGACCCCCGGGTCGTCATCGCCAAGCGTTGCGCCCTGGAAATGAAGGACGGCGACGTCATTAATCTAGGTTTTGGCATTCCCACCATGGCCGCCGATTACCTGCCGCCCGGCGTCAACGTTTTCCTGCATTCGGAAAATGGCTGCATCGGTGCCGCCGCCAAGCCTGCGACCCATCTCGCCGACAGCGATCTGACCAACGCCAGCGGCGCGCCCATGCTGACGCGGCCGGGTGCCTCGTTCATGTCGCTGACCACCTCGTTCGGGGCCATGCGCAACGGCTATATCAAGACCTCGATCCTGGGCGCTCTGGAAGTGGACGAGGAAGGCACCCTGGCCAACTGGGCCATTCCCCGCAACAGCTATTGGTGGCCGGGGCCGGGTGGCGCCATGGATTTGTGCTACGGCGTGCCGCGTATCGTCGCAGCCTTGCAACACACCGATAAGGCGGGCAACAGCAAGGTGCGGCGCAAGACCGACCTGCCGCCGACCGGACGGCGTTGCGTCAAGACCATCATCACCGACAAGGCGGTGTTCGATGTCGGCAGCGACGGCCTGATCCTGCGTGAAGCCCTGCCAGGCCTTAGCGTGGACGACATCCGCGCCATTACCGAAGCCCGCTTCACCGTGGCCGACGACTTCAAGCCGATGCCGATTTAAGCCATCGCACGAAGCGCCGAAAGCAAAGCCCCCGAAGACCATCTCTTCGGGGGCTTTTTTCTTAGATATTCAGCAACAGATGTTCGCGTTCCCACGACGACACCACGCGCTGATAGGCCTCCCACTCGGCATCCTTGACCGCCAGCAGGGCGTCACAAAAATCTTCGCCCAGCACGTCGCGCAAGGGACGGGCCAGGGACAGCTTGCGGATGGCGTCGGGCAATTGGCGCGGCAGGGAATGAGCGCGGGTATAACCCGATCCAACGATGGGATCGCCGGGGTCCAACTGTTCCTCGATCCCCAACCAGCCGCAGGCCAACGACCCGGCGATGGCCAGATAAGGATTGGCGTCGGCCCCCGCCAGGCGATTCTCGACACGGCGCGCCGCCGGACCGGAATCCGGGACCCGTAGGCCAACCGTGCGGTTGTCGCGGCCCCAATGGACATTGATGGGCGCGTCGTAATCGGGGACCAGACGGCGATAGGAATTGACGTTGGGGGCAAACAGCAGCATGGCGGCAGGCAGATATTTGCGCAAACCACCGATGAACCAGCGAAACAGGTCGGTATCCTGCCCGTCGGGATGGGCGAACAGGTTCTTGCCGTTGGCATCCAACACATTTTGATGGATGTGCATGGCGCTGCCCGGCTCGTTTTGCATCGGCTTGGCCATGAAGGTGGCGAAGACGTTATGGGCCAAAGCCGCCTGACGCACCGTGCGCTTGAACAGGAAGACCTGATCGGCCAGCTCCAGCGCCGTGCCGTGATTGAAATTGATCTCCATCTGCGCCGCCCCAGCTTCGTGGGACAGGGTATCGATGTCCAACCCCTGGGCGTCGCAATAATCATAGACCCGTTCGAACAGCGGATCGAATTCGTTCACCGCGTCGATGCCATAGGATTGCCGCCCGGTTTCGGGCCGACCCGAGCGGCCGATCGGCGGCTCCAGCGGATAGTCGGGATCGCTGTTGCTTTTGACCAGAAAGAATTCCAATTCCGGCGCAACGATCGGCGTCCATCCCCGGTCGGCATAGAGAGCCAGAACCCGACGCAGCAGATGGCGGGGCGAGATTTCCACCGGACGGCCATCAGCATAAAGACAGTCGGAAATCACCAGGGCGGTCGGCTCGTCGTACCAAGGCACCATGCGCAGGGTTTCCGGGTCGGGCCGCAGGTAAACGTCGCCGTTGGCTTCGTTAGTAACGTCTTCCTCGGGATAATCGCCGGTGATGGTCTGGACGAAAATGGCTTCGGGCAGGCGCAAGCCGCCCTCGTAGCTGGCCAGAAATTTACGGGCGGGCAGGATTTTACCGCGCGCCACACCGGACATGTCAGGCACCAGACATTCGACCTCGGTGATGGCATTTTCGGTCAGCCAATCGCGTATATTGGTCATGACAGGCTTTTCTCGCTTCTTAACTCCCCTGCTGATCAGCATGCCACCGAAGCACGGTCTTGTCGTGCCTTTCAATCTCTCGCTCAAACGCTTCTGCCGGGCAGGAAAATCGATTGCGCGGCGGGACCGATTGCAGGACAGTACCGAAAAGCGGCCAAGCCGCGACGAGGGATCATAAGCAATGGATTTCTGGACGGTCACACTGATCAGCCTTATCGCCGGGCTGATCCTGGTCATTGGCGGTGCCCTGGTGATCTATATGGGATCACTGGTCAAAAGCGCCTATGAGCTGAAGGTGGAAATCCAGTCCGACGTGGACGAAGGGCTGCGCCGGGTCGAGGAAGAGACCGACAAGAAAAGCCGCTGGATCAAACGCGATCTGGTGGAAGAAATTGAAAAGATCAAAACCAATCTGACCACCGACAACACCCGTCGCTTCAACGAGTTGATGGAAGGCGCCAACGCCCGCATGAGCCAGTTGGAAGAAACCATCAAGCGCGAGCGGGAAACTTCGGCCCGGGTGATCGAAGGGCTGCGTCATGACGTCATGGTTTTGGATCAGCGACTGCGCGCCATGAAGCGCGGCCAAAAGGCCGAGGACGAAGCCCAGGCCACCGCCGAGGATGGGGCCAGCGCGCCCCAGGCAGACCCAGCGCCTGCCCTGCCCGCGCCCAGTCAGCCGCCTTTCGTGGTGCCCAAGATGGCCGTACCGCCAACCCTGAAGGAAGTTTGATCACCCGGCCTGGGATAAAACCCGGCGCAAAAAGCTGGTCAAACAATCCACCGCCGCCGATGAGGACGCCGGATTGCGCAGCAGCGCGATTTCCAACTCGCCCAGGGACGGCAGGCCCTGTTCTTCGCCAATGATCTGCAAGCCCGGCGGTACGCTGCACAAAGCCACCCCGGCCACAGCCAACCCCGCCTGCACCACCGCCGCCAAACCGAACAGGCTGGCGCTGGAATAAGTGCAGCGATAGGCCCGTTCCTGCTCGGCCAGAGCCTTGACCACCGTGGCGCGGGCGGCGCAGCCCTGTTCAAATAAAGCCACCGGCAGGGGATATTCTTCCCACGGCATATGGCTGGGCGAAGCAACCCACACCATCGGCACCCGCTTCAACACCTCGACCGGCTGGTCGAACAGACGGGTGACAATGGCCAAATCGATGCGGTTGCTTGCCAGCAGCCTGTTGAGCGAGGTGGAGGGTTCGCACACCACCTCGACACTGACCAGGGGATGCTCGGACGCAAACTGCGCCAGCACTGGCGGCAGCAGAAAAGCGGCATAATCGTCGGGCAGCCCCAGACGGACCGTCCCCACCTCCTCCGGCCGGGTCATCTTGCTCCAGAGCTCATCGGACAATTTCAATAGACGACGGGCATGAACCAGGAAGTCCGCCCCCGCCGCATTGGGCGTGACGGCTTTCGAACCACGCACCAGCAACGGTTTGCCGATGGATTGCTCCAACCGCTGGATTTGCATGCTGACCGCCGACTGGCTGCGCCCCAAACGCGGCGCGGCGGCGGAAAAGCTGCCAGCTTCGACCACCGTGACAAAAGCGCGCAACAAAGCGAGATCAAGCGGAGCATGTGTCATGGTTATCAGCATAACGAATAGATCGTCTCAAATCTATTCGTTTGATTGAAATCGCTCATCGCGGCAGCTTTCTCCCAACGGATGGAGAAGAACCATGACCGCAAACTTCATAGAAAAACATCCTGCCGCCACACTGGCCCTCACCATGGGGGCTTTGGGCAGTATCGGCGCCTGCGCCACCGAAGCCGGCCTGGATCCGGTCACGACGGTGTTCTGGCGCTGCCTGTTCGCCACCTTGTTTCTGGGCGGCTGGTGCCTGGCTAAAGGGTATCTGCGCGATCCCAGCATCACCCTGTCCCGGTTGGGCATAGCCGTGTTGGGCGGGGTCTGCATCGTGCTGAACTGGGTCGCCTTCTTTGCCGGGATATCCCTGACATCCATCGCCACCACCACCATCGTCTATCACGTCCAACCGTTTTTCGTGGTGCTGATCGGGGCGCTGTTCCTGGGCGAACCCATCACCCGCCCTCAATTGGGCTGGATGCTGGCGGCATTTCTTGGGGTAACGCTGGCCAGTGGCCTGGTGGCTTCGCCCCAGGCCATCAGCACCAACTGGATATGGGGGATTGTCCTGACCCTGATCTCAGCCCTGCTTTATGCAGCGGCCACCATTCTGGCCAAGCGGTTCGGCGCGCTGCGCCCTGAAATCACGGCGTTCAGTCAAACCGTTGCGGGCGTCCTGCTGCTGGCCCCGTTCGCCACACTCAATCAAAGCATCGGCCTGCAAAGCTGGGGCTGGCTGGCGACCATCGGCCTATTCCATACCGGCATCGCCTATGTGCTGATGTATGCCACCTATCCCCGCCTGACCACGCCGGTCATCGGCGGACTGACCTTTGTCTATCCGCTATCAGCCATCCTGATCGACTGGAAGATTTATCACCACCCACTGACCCTGACCCAGGGAGCCGGTATTTTACTGATTGCCTTGGGAACGTTAGGTGTGAAGTTGGGATGGGGCTCGTCCTTGGGCAAACTCCCCTCTCGTCTGCCCCCCACCTTGGATGAGGAAAATGCCTGACGGCAAATCCTGACCAGACAGGCAAGATAGATCGAATTTTATTCAAAAAATAACAATCTTCCTCTTCCTGAATTTGTGAACATGGTTACACTGCCGGGCGGGGCAGTCGTTCAGGAAGGGTGCATCAATGCGCAAGGCTTTGTCCGCCGCCGCTGTTTGGTTGGCGTTTCTGGTTCCCGCCCACGCCGAGACTTATGTGGTTGGCGTCGAGGGCATCGACTACAAACCCAACGGTTGGGTAGAAAACGGCGAATATGTCGGCTATGGCCGCGCCGTTTTGGATGCCTGGGCCAAAGACCGGCACCATACCTTGCGCTATCGTCCGATGCCGGTGCAGCGCCTGTTCAGCGAGTTGCTGCAAGGCGTGATCGACTTCAAATATCCCGACTCCCCCCACTGGCAGCAGGCCATGAAGGAAGGCAAGCCCGTCACCTATAGCGAGCCCGTCGCCGCTTTTGTCGATGGCGTGATGGTACTGCCGGAAAACAAGGGCAAAGGCGCTGCCAACCTGCACAGTTTGGGAATCCTGCACGGTTTCACCGCCTGGGATTACCTGGATGTGCAAAAGGCGGGGAAAATCAGCATCAACGAAAACCCGGTGCTGGCCGCCCTGCTGCAACAGGACCTGAACAAGCGGGTGGACGGCATCTATATCAGCATCGCCGTTGCCCAATATCAGTTGGACAAGGTCTTGAAGCAACCCGACGCCCTGGTCTTCGACCCCGGCCTGCCCCATTCCAAGGGGGCCTACACCCTGTCCAGCCTGAAACACCCAGAAGCCATCGCCGATTTCAACGCCTGGATGGCGCAAAACCCCACAGTCGTGGCCCGACTGAAGGAAGAATACGGCATCGAAAAGGGCTTCCAGTAAGCCGCGGCGCTTGGTGTCATGAACAAAAGCCCCCGGATGACCACTCATCCGGGGGCTTTGTCGTTTCAGAAGACCGCTTGACGATCAGATGTCGTAATTCAGCAAAACCG
>JASLCK010000101.1 GCA_030151865.1 Rhodospirillaceae bacterium
TCGCGCCCCGGAAACTTGGCTGAAAGCGGTGGAAAAAGACGGCCACGGCACCCAGGAAAAACTTTCCCTGACCCAACAGGAGCGGGTGGAGGAACTGATCTTGATGGGTCTACGACTGCGAGAAGGCATCCATGCCCCGCGCTTTGCCCGTCAGGCCGGGAAACAGCTGCATCAAGCCGTGGATAGTTCCGCTCTGGCAATGATGCAGGACGAAGGTTTTCTGGAATGGAGCGGCGATTATCTGCGGGCCACCCCCAAAGGACGACTGGTGCTGAACGCCGTCATCGGCAAGCTGACCCCATAAAAAACGCCCCCAACCCGATCAGGCTGGAGGCGTTTTCTTTAAGAGCTTTTACCCCCCGAATGCGGTCGGAGCCGGGGCCACTTCCTTGGCCGGACCACCCGGCACCACTTCCCAGATGGCGTAACCCCGGTCTGATGTGCCGTCTGGCAGCAGCCGGAACAGCCCGTCAACCCCGGCAAACCCGGTGGGATTGGTCAACATCGGTCCCGAATAATCGTGCGGATGACGCTTGGCCAGCACCGCGGCCAAGGCCGTGGCGTCATAGGCCAACGAGGCCAGACGCGGCGGGCGGGCGGTAAAGGCCTTGGCATAGCGGTTTTCAAAATCCGCATGATTAGCCCCCGATGGAGCGGCGTACCAGCCACCTGCCAAAGCCGGTTCACTGCTGTTGCGGGGATCTTCCCACAACATCGGGCCAAGCAGCTTGATCTTGGCCGGGTCGATCCCCTGCAACGACAGCATGGCGGCGATCGAGCGCAACCGCTGCCCTTCCTCGGGGATCAGCAGGGCGTCGAAACCGACGTCGCCGTTCTTGCCGGGTTTGATCAATTGGCGGATCGGCTGACTGAAATCGGTGGCGGTGGGATTGTAATATTGCACCGCCACAACCGCCGACGGTCCGATGGACGGATCGTTGTACAGATATTCCACCAGACGGCGGCCATATTCGTTGCTCGGCGCCAGCACCGCCAGACGCGACCGGTTTTGCGCGCGGGCGTAAAGCGCCACCTGCTGGCCTTGCGGTCCAGGCAGGAAGCCCAACACATAAACCCCTTCCCCCGCCGTGGTGCGGTCGGTGGTAAAGGCCAGAACCGGCACATGGGCCGGACGGGCAACCGCCCCCACAGCCTTGACCTCGCCTGACAACAGCGGGCCGATGATGATGTCGGCATGCTGGGACAGCGCGGCCTGGGCGGCGGCTTGCGCCCCTTCGGGCGTGCCCTTGGTGTCGAACGGCACCAAGGTCAGGGTGTCGTCGGCGATTTCAAACAATGCCAGTTGGGCGGCATTGAACAATGCCGTGCCGATTGGCGCCCAAGACCCAGACAGCGGCAACAACAGCGCCACTGTGCCCGAACGATTGACGTCAGGGGCCACTTGGTAGGCAGGCACTGCCGCAGGAGCGGGAGCAGCAGCCGGGGCAGGCGCGGGTTGTGGCGCCGGCTGGGGAACCGGAGCGGGAGCAGGCGGAGCCTGAGTTACCGTCGGCTGGCTAGCCGGGCGGGATCCTGATAGGGTGCCTTGAATTTGCGCGCAACCTGCGACCATTACCGAAAGGGTCAGGACGCAAACAGCGCGAGCTGCAAAACGAGGCGTAAAAAATGCGGGACGGCGCAAAAGCAGTCTCCCGGTCGAAGTCGGAAGCGGGTGAACAGCCTAACCAGACAGAGACAGGATGTAAACCTGCCCCTGGGCTATATCTGGTTTCCACTCCCATCGGTAATCTGGACGACATCACTTTACGGGCTATCAAAATCCTGCGCGGGGCCGATCTGATCGCCTGCGAGGATACCCGCGTTACCGGCAAGCTGTTGCAGCTTTTGGGGATCGACGCTCCCAAATTGACCCCGTACCACGAACATAATGCCGACCGGGCCCGACCGGCTCTGATGGCGCGCCTGCGCGAAGGCGCGGTGGTCGCCCTGGTGTCGGACGCTGGGACCCCGCTGGTATCGGACCCCGGCTATCGTCTGGTGCGCGACGTGGTGGCAGAAGGGCTGCCGGTGACGTCTGCCCCCGGCGCATCGGCGGTGCTGACGGCGCTGCAATTGTCGGGCCTGCCATCGGACCGCTTTTTGTTCTCGGGCTTTCTGCCCAACAAAAGCAACGCCCGACGTAGCGCGCTGGAAGAGGTCTCTCGCATTCAGGCCACTTTGGTCTTTTACGAAAGCCCGCACCGTCTGGCCGACAGTCTGGCCGACATGGCCGCCTGTCTCGGCAACCGCGACGTGGCGGTGGCCCGCGAACTGACCAAGCTGTACGAAGAAGTCCGGCGCGGCACCCTGGCCGATCTGGCCACCCATTATGAAGAAGTCGGCGGCCCCAAAGGCGAGGTGGTGATCGTGGTCGGTCCACCCACCCCGGCCGAAGCCCCGAGCGAGCAGGATTTGGACAGTCTTTTGACCCAGGCCCTGACCAGCATGTCGGCCCGTGACGCCGCCGCTACGGTCGCTGCCGCCACCGGCCTGCCCAAGCGCGAGGTTTATGCCCGCGCCATCGAACTGGGACGTCAGGACCGATGACCCCATCCCCCCAACGGCTGGCCGCCCGGCGGCGCGGCCAAATGGGGGAGTTTTTGGCCGTCTGCCTGCTACGGCTGAAGGGCTTCCACATCCTGGAACGCAATCTAAGCTTTGGTCGAGGACGCGGCGCAAGCGAAGTGGATATCGTCGCCCGACGCGGCTCTCTGCTGATCTTTGTCGAGGTCAAGGCCCGCCCCGACAGGGATCAGGCAGCTTGGGCTATTTCCACCACTCAACAACAGCGCGTGGTTCGTTCGGCCGAGCTTTACCTCGCGCGTCATCCAGATTTAGGGGGCTGCGATGTGCGCTTTGATGCGATCTTGCTGGCAAAAGGTGTGTGGCCCAGCCATATAGACGATGCGTGGCGCGTATCGTTTTAAGACGACCGCCCTTTCCGTTCTCCATTGTCGAAGGACCGCTTCCGTGAAACGCCTTCCCCTGATCGCCGTTGCTTTATCGATTTCCACCCTGGCCCTGTCCGCGTGCGAACCGATCACCATGGCCGTTGGCGCGGGTGCCACGGTCGGCACCGCCGCCGCCGAGGATCGCGGCTTTGAAGGCGCGGTGGACGACACCAAGATCCGCGCCCAGATCAATGATCTGTGGTTCCGCGCCGATGAAGAGATGTATCAAAAGGTTAGCCTGACCGTGCATGAAGGCCGGGTGCTGTTGACCGGGTCGGTGAAAAAACCGGAACAGCGTGTTGAAGCCGTGCGCCTGTCGTGGCAAGCCGCCGGAGTGCGCGAAGTCATTGATGAAATCCAGGTCGAAGACCAGTCGGGCGTCATTGATTACGGTCGCGACGTTATCATCGCCAACAACCTGCGCGCCCGCCTGATGTTCGATTCCAAGATCAAGAACATCAACTACACCGTCGATGTGGTCAACGGCGTGGTCTATCTGATGGGTGTCGCTCAGGATGGTGACGAGTTGGATCGCGTTGTTGCCCATGCCCGCGACATCAGCAATGTCAAAAAGGTCATCAGCCACGTCGTGCTGAAGAACGACCCCAGCCGTCATAGTTCTTAAGGTCAGGGGCCAAACGCCCCTGTACCCTGCCGTTTTTAAACCTGCTCGGCCCGCGCCTGACTGCCCCAGCGGCGGGCGATGATGCTGGCGGCGACCAGTTGCAGGAAGTGGTAGACCATGATCGGCGCGATCACCACCCCCAGGGTCGGGGTCGCGCCGAACATGACCTTGGCCATGGGAATACCCGCCGCCAGACTTTTCTTGGTGCCGCAGAACATCCCGGCCACCCGGTCTTCGCGGGGGAAGCCCAGCACCCGGCACAAGACATCCAACAATCCCATCACCACGAAGAAAAGCCCCAGCGCCAACCCGCCGACCAGCAGGATGGTTTGCACCCCCTTGCCCTGCCAGACCCCTTCGGCCATGGAATCGGCGAAACTGTTGAAGACGATGGCTAAGATGGTGATGCGGTCCAGAGCCTTGACCAGCTTCATATGGCGGGACAGCCAGTTCCACAACAGCGGCCGCAAAACCTGACCGGCAACGATGGGGGCGACCACAAGGATCAAGATTTTCAGGATCACATGGGCCAGATCCAGGGATTGGCCGCTGGTGGACAGATACCAATTGACCCAAAGCGGGGTGGCCAGCACGCCGATCAAGCTGGACAGACTGGCATTGAAGATCGCCCCAGCCACATTGCCCAGCGCGATCGACGTCATCGCCACCGACGAGGAAATGGTGGAAGGCGAAGCCGCCAGATAAAAGAACCCCAGCTTGAGATCGGGCGACAACCAATCTCCTGCCGCCAATCCCAGGCCCCAGACCAGAACCGGAAACACCAGAAACGTACCGGCTTGGGTCACCAGATGCAGACGCCAATTTAACAAACCAGCCTTCAGCCGCTCCGCCGACAAGGTCAGGCCGTAGAGCAGAAACACCACGCTGATACCGTAATTGGTCAGCCAATCCAGATGTATCAGCCCGTCGGTCTTGCCCAAATCCGGCCACAGGATCGCCAGCCCGACCATCACCATCAAACTCAGCAAGAAACTGTCGATCCCGAAACGAGACAGGAATTTCAGGGGATTCACCGGGTTGCTCTCCTATTGGGCGGGGCAGATAAGACGCAAAGCCTAGGCGGGTCAAACCCGACTTGGCAAGTCGGCAACACAGCCATTCGACAAACGCTGCCCTTGCCGCGCTTGATCCCAGCCCCTGATGCCGCTATGGTTTTGTCCATGACAAAGATGCCTGCCGCCCTGTCCCGATTTTGGTACCGCTGGTACAGCCCGGCGGTTTGACGCACAGCTTTGTCTGTTTTTCCAAGCCGCCTTTCCCCACGAAGGCGGCTTTCGCTTTTTCAGGCTTATCCCCTGATCCGATTTTCGAAATTCGCCCCAGTGTCAAAGACGGCCTCTCTTAACCGGAGGTTTGTAAATGATCGCGTTCGATTTTGATGTTGTAACCGGCCCCGACACCGCCAGTAAGCCCAAGCCGGAACATAGCCAGGATCAGGGCAAGACCCAGCAACGAAGCCAAGACCAGAAACAACCCGTCAGCCCCAAGACGCCGTAATGGCGTCGAGGCAAGCCGCAAAGGCGGCAAAGGCGGCCAGATCATCTGTCGGACCCGTTGAAGGGACGCGGATGATCTGGCCGCCGCTTTCTAAAATAGCGCCGGGGATCATCAAATTGTCGGGCCAGCCGAAATCCTCGATCCCATAAGCATCGGGAACCACCCGGTGGGCGTAATCGCGGGTATCGGCGCTATAGCCCCAGATAGTTCTTCCCAAGGCCGCGGCATAGCCGACTTCAAACACGGTTCCGGCATCGGCGCTTGGTCCGCGAAACGGCGTCAGGTTGGCAATCACCAGATCGCACGACTGGATCAAGGCGATATTGGCCCGATAGATCGGCATGGCCTGGGGCGGCAGTTCGTTATCCAAGGGAAAATGCCCCGA
>JASLCK010000131.1 GCA_030151865.1 Rhodospirillaceae bacterium
TTCTAATCTTCCAGCTATGACTGTTTCTGAAATCTCTTCTTTAATAAAGACCGGCACGATAAGCGTGTCTGACGTTGTTTCCTCTTCTCTGGCGAGAGCGCATCAGGTTCAGGATAGCTGTAATTCTTTTTGCCTTATTCTCGACGACGAAGCGATGCAGGCGGCGGAACGGGCCGATCAGCGCTTGGCTGCTGGTTTGCCGGTGGGGCCGCTGCATGGTGTGCCTGTGGCCATCAAGGATTTGACCCCGACCCAGGGGCATTTGCTGACCAACGGGTCTTGGACTGCCGGGGATCGGGTGGCGTCAGCCGATGCGGTGATCGTGCGTCGCCTGTTGCAGGCCGGGGCTATCCTGATCGGCAAGACCACGACGCCGGAATTTGCCTATTCCAGCTTCACCCACAGCCCCCGCTGGGGGGTGACGCGCAATCCGTGGGATTTGGGGCGGACCAGCGGCGGATCGTCGGGGGGCTCGGCGGTGGCGGTGGCGGCGGGCGTCACCCCCTTTGCCGAGGGCAGCGACATGGGCGGATCGGTGCGTATTCCCGCCTCGTTCTGCGGTGTGGTGGGGCTGAAGCCCAGTCTGGGGCGCATTCCCATGACCATCCTGCCCAGTCAGTTGGACGATATTTCCCATTTCGGACCGTTGGCCCGTACGGTCGATGACGCTATTGCCTTCATGCAGGCGGTGTGCGGTCCTGATGACGCCGATATGTCGTCTCTGCCCATGGGCTTTGACGGCGATCGGGCGCGATCGGTGTCGCTGGCGGGGCGGCGCTTCGCCCTGTGTCTGGATTTGGGCTATTACCAAGTCGCGCCCGATGTGGAGGCGCAGACCCTGCGGGCGGTCGAGGTGCTGCGCAGTCAGGGTGCGGTGGTCGAGGCGGTACGGCTGCCCTGGGACCGCTCGGTCAATGACGCTTGGTACGATCTGTGGTGCGTCTTCATGGATGCCTATTTTGGTCATCATCTGGACGGCTTCCGCGACCGCATGGATCCCGCCGTGGTCGGGCTGATCGAACGGGGCCGTATCCTGGCGGCCAGCGACATCAAGCGGGTGGAAATTCTGCGTACCTCGATGTGGCGTGATCTGGCGGGGCTGTTTGCCCAAGGCTATGACGCCCTGTTGTGCCCCACCTGCGCCGTGCCTGCCCCGCGTATCGAGGAAAACGACGACGATTACGTCGCCACCTTGGCCGATGGCCGCTTCAAGGGGTTGGATATGACCTGTCCCTTCAATCTGCTGTCGCGCTGCCCGGCCTTGTCCCTGCCGGTGGGGGAAACCGCCGATGGTCTGCCGGTGGGTTTGCAGATCGTCGGGCGGCGCTATGCCGACGAAGATGTCTTGGGATTCGGTCGGGCGCTTGAACAGGTCTTGCCCGCCGCCGGGATCGCTCGCCGCTGGCCCCAGGCCTGGAAGGGATAAGGATCGGGAAAAATTCCATCAAGACGGTTGGGGCGCGCATCGCGCCCTTTCCTTTTTGCCCGCTTGCCATCATCTTTTTGCCACAGCCCGGCGGCAGACTGCCGGAACGACAGGATTTTGGCATTTCAGGGAATTTTGGCGCGATGATGCACACCCGCCCCGCTTTTTATCGTCTGGCATTGGCCTTTTGCGCCGTCGCGGCTTTGGTCGCCCCCGCCCAGGCCCAGACGGTGCCGCAATCGCGCGAACAGATTCAGCTGTCGTTCTCGCCGGTGGTTAAACAAACCACCCCCGCCGTGGTCAATATCTATACCAAAAAAGTGGTGCGCACGGTTTCGCCGCTGATGAACGATCCGTTCTTCGGCCAGTTCTTCGGCCGTCAAATGGGCGTGCCGCAAGATAAGGTGGAACGCAGCCTGGGCTCGGGCGTGATCGTGCGCCCCGACGGGGTGGTGATCACCAACAATCATGTGGTCAAGGATGCCGACGAAGTCACCGTGGTGTTGTCGGACCGGCGCGAGTTCGAGGCCAAGGTGCTGGGCACCGACGAGCGCACTGATCTGGCGGTGTTGAAGATCGATGTGGGCAACCAGCCGCTGCCGGTGCTGCCGTTGGGCGATTCCGACGCGCTGGAGGTGGGCGACATCGTGATCGCCATCGGCAATCCCTTTGGCGTCGGTCAGACCGTGACCCAGGGTATTGTCTCGGCCCTGGCCCGCACCACGGTCGGCGTCGGTGATTACCGATCCTTCATCCAGACCGACGCGGCCATCAATCCCGGCAATTCCGGGGGGGCCTTGGTGGATTTGCAGGGCCGTCTGGTGGGCATCAACTCCGCCATCTATTCGGCCAATGGCGGCGGGTCGGTGGGCATCGGCTTTGCCATTCCGACCGCCATGGTGAAAACCGTGCTGACCAGCATCACCAGCGGGGGCAAGGCGCAACGGTCATGGCTGGGGGCGACCGGGCAGGGCGTGACCGCCGATATGTTCCAGGCGCTGCAATTGCCGCGTCCCTATGGCGTGTTGCTGAATGGTGTCGCCAAGGGCAGCCCGGCGGAAGCGGCGGGTCTGCGCATCGGCGATGTCATTACCGCCGTCAACGGCCATGAAACCGACGACCCCGAAGCCCTGCGCTTCCGGATCGCCACCTTGCCGGTGGGCTCGACGGCGCAACTGACCGTCATGCGCGGCGGGCAGGAAAACGTCATCCAGGCCAGCCTGTCCTCGCCGCCCGACAGCCCGGCCCGCGACATGACCGAGATCGGGGGACGCAATCCTTTCAGCGGCACCACTGTCGCCAACATGAACCCGGCCCTGGCCGAGGAATTGGGGCTGGAAAGCTATGATTCCGGCGTCACCATCGTCCGCCTTAAGCGCG
The DNA here is from genome assembly GCA_030151865.1 of Rhodospirillaceae bacterium. Classification (GTDB taxonomy): domain Bacteria; phylum Pseudomonadota; class Alphaproteobacteria; order Rhodospirillales; family Magnetospirillaceae; genus JASLCK01. The sequence goes on from JASLCK010000131.1 coordinate 2,807, forward strand.
GCAGCATCGCCAACCGCCTGCAATTCCAGCCCGGCGACGTGATCTTGAAGGTCAATGGCCGTTCGGTCTCGTCGGTGGCGGAACTGAAGCCGGTTCTGTCCCAGGCCGTGCCGGAATGGACCTTGTCGATCCGCCGCGCCGGTCAGGTTCTGTCGCTGTCCATCGGCGGCTGATCGTGGCCGGTCTGTTCGACGCCCAAGCCCCCCGCCCGCTGGCCGACCGGCTGCGCCCGCGCAGTCTGGCCGACGTGGTGGGCCAGGATCATCTGGTGGGAGATGATGGACCCCTGGGCCGCATGTTGGCCCAGGGCCGCATTTCCTCGGCCATCCTGTGGGGGCCGCCGGGCTGCGGCAAGACCACCATCGCCCGGCTGTTGGCCGAACATACCGATTTGCATTTCGAACCGCTGTCGGCGGTGTTTTCCGGCGTCGCCGATCTGCGCCGTGTGTTCGACGCCGCCCTGAAGCGCCGCACCGGCGGTCAGGGCACTTTGCTGTTCGTCGATGAAATCCACCGCTTTAACCGCGCCCAGCAGGACGGCTTTCTGCCCTATGTGGAAGACGGCACGGTGACCCTGGTGGGGGCCACCACCGAAAACCCGTCGTTCGAACTAAATGCCGCCTTGTTGTCGCGCATGCAGGTTCTGGTCTTGCGCCGCTTGGATGATGCGGCGTTGGAAAAGCTGTTGCTGCGGGCCGAAGCGGAAATGGGCCGTCCCTTGCCGCTGACCGAGGATGGGCGCGCCGCCCTGCGGGCTATGGCCGACGGCGACGGGCGCTATCAGTTGAACCTGGCGGAAGAAGTGTTCGGCCTGCGGGTCGAGCAGCCGCTGGACGGCCACGCCCTGGCCCAGGCGGTGCAAAAGCGGGCTCCCTTGTACGACAAGGGCCAGGACGGCCATTACAACCTGATCAGCGCGCTGCACAAATCCTTGCGCGGGTCCGATACCGACGCGGCCTTGTACTGGATGGGGCGCATGCTGTCGGGCGGTGAAGACCCCTTGTACATCCTGCGCCGCCTGACCCGTTTCGCGGTGGAAGATATCGGTCTGGCCGACCCCCAGGCGGTACAGCAGGCCCTGGCGGCCTGGGATGTTTATGAACGTCTCGGCAGCCCGGAAGGCGAATTGGCCATCGCCCAACTGGTGATCTATCTGGGCACCGCGCCCAAATCCAACGCCGCCTATAAAGCCTTTAAGGCGGCGCGCAAGGTGGCGGGCGAAACCGGCTCACTGATGCCGCCCATGCATATCCTGAACGCGCCCACCAAGATGATGAAACAGTTGGGCTATGCGGACGGCTATCAGTACGACCACGACACCCCGGAAGGTTTTTCCGGCCAGAACTACTTCCCCGACGGCATAGCGCGTCAGCATTTCTATCAGCCGGTGGAACGCGGCTTTGAACGCGACATCAAGAAGCGCCTGGAATATTGGGACCGGCTGCGGGGGAAGAAGGGCGAGTAAGCCCTACCTTTCCCACAGCCAAGCCGCACCGCGCACGCCGCTGGAATCGCCGTGGCGGGGTGGGACCAATCGGGTTGCCACGCTATCGGAAAACACCCAATCGTCCCACAGTTGTGGAACCCGATCATAAAGCCGGGTCAGGTTCGACAGGCCGCCGCCCAGGACGATGATGTGGGGGTCCAGGATATTGATGACATGGGCCAGGGCGCGGGCCAGACGCTGTTCATAGCGGCGCAGGCTGGCTTCGGCCTGGGGATCGCCTTGGGCGGCCAGATCGGCCAGGGCTTGCGCACTCAGGCCGCGCCCGTCGTCGCGGGCCAGGGCCGGGCCGGACAGGAAACATTCGATACAGCCCGACCGTCCGCAATAGCAGGCCGGGCCGGGGCGTTCGGTATCGGTCGGCCAGGGCAGGGGGTTGTGGCCCCATTCCCCGGCGATGGCGTTGGGACCGGACAGTGGGCGGCCATTGACGATGACACCTGCCCCGACGCCGGTGCCCAGGATCACCCCGAACACCGTTGGCGCGCCTGCCCCCGCGCCGTCGTTGGCTTCCGACAGGGCGAAGCAATCGGCATCGTTGGCGATGCGTACCGGGCGGTCCAGCGCCTGGGCCAGATCACGGTCCAGGGGATGGCCGATCAGCCAGGTGGAATTGGCGTTCTTGACCAGCCCGGTAGCCGGGGAAATCGCACCGGGAATGCCGATGCCAACGCTGCAAGGCTGGCTCAGGCGGTCGGCCAGTTCGGCTTCGCAGGATTGCACCAGGGCCGCAATGGTGGCGATGGTGGCGCGGTAATCGCCCTGGGGGCTGGGGACGCGACGGCGCAGCAAAGCCTGGCCGTCGGCATCCAGAACGATGGCTTCGGTCTTGGTGCCGCCCAGATCGATGCCCAGTCTAAGGGGGGATGCCATCACGGATGCCCTTAGCGGGTTTGCAGGGTTTGGCTGTCGCCGTCCTGGCCCAGCCGGTCGAAGCTGTCGTCTAGCACCTGATGCAGTTCCGCCACGGTTTCATCGCCCAAGCGGGTTTCGATGGCGGTTTGCGCGGCGCGCCAGAATGTCTTGGCTTGCAGCCAGACATCCTGGCCTTCGGGGGTGACGGCGACGCATTTGCTGCGCCGGTCGGCGCCGGGGGTCAGATGCAGCAAGCCGCGTGCAATCAGGGGTTTCAGGTTGCGGGTGACGGTGGTGCGGTCCATGCCCATCACCTCGGCCAGTTCATGGACGCTGGGGGGCATGCGGCGCACCAGATTGGCCAGCAGGCTGTATTGGGTCAGGGTCAACCCGACCGGAGCCAGATGGCTGTCGTAAATCTGGGTCATGCGCCGCGCCGTTCGCCGCAGACGGAAACAGGTGCAGCCCTTCAGCCAATAAGCGCCGTGTTCTGGCATTCGTTCTCTTTCAGCCGATTGCGGGTTCCGCCACCCGGTTGGGAACGACGATCAGCGTGGTCATGCTTTGCACGATTTCGTCACGCTGGTTGAAGGTGTCGGTCCTGACCCGGATCATGCCACGATCCGGCCGTGAGCGCGAGGGCAGGACGTCCAGCACTTCCGACACCACCCGCAGGATATCGCCGGGATAGGTGGGGCGCGGCCAGCCCAGTTTTTCCACCTCGCGCCCGATCATGCCGCCCGCGATGGTCATGCCGCTGGTCACCAGCATGCGCATGGTCAGCGCCGCGGTCATCCACCCGCTGGAGGCCAGACCGCCGAACAGGCTGGTCTTGGCGGCTTCCGGGTCGGTGTGGAAATATTGCGGGTCATAACGGTTGGCAAAGGACAGGACCTCGTCCACCTCGACCGCCATGGGGCCGCCCGCATAGGTTTGTCCGGGGCTGAAATCGCTCAAATACAACATTGGAAGTTCCTCCTTGCGTGACCACCTGTGGGGGACTGGGCCCCCCGTGGTTTGTCCGTTTGTGCGGGCTTCTTGTCATTGCTGCCACGGCCCGTTTCAGACAAGTGTATATGCACTGGTTCTTGACCGCGTCAACAGAGAATGGTGTATATGCACTAATTCCAGCAAGGAGCGTCCCCCATGCCCTTTTTCGTCCATCGCTTTGGCAGGCGTCTGCATTATGCCTGGATCGTCGCCGGGGCGATCTTTGTCGCCCTTTTGACCTCGGCAGGGGTGCGCAGCATGCCGGGCGTGCTGCTGGTGCCCTTGATGGATGATCTGCATTGGGACCGCGCCACCATCTCGCTGGCGATTTCCATCGGCATTGCCTTGTACGGGCTGATGGGGCCGTTCGCCGCCGCCATCATGCAGCGCTTCGGCATCCGCCGCACGGTGATGGGGGCCTTGGTGCTGCTGGCGCTGTCGGTGGCGTCCACCACGCTGGTGACCAAGCCCTGGCAGATGGTCTTGACCTGGGGCGTGTTGACCGGGCTGGGCACCGGCACGGTCGCCAATGTCTTAGGCGCGACCATCGTCAATCGCTGGTTCCGGGCGCGGCGCGGTCTGGCCATGGGGATTTTGACCGCCAGCACGGCCACCGGGCAATTGGCCTTTTTGCCGGTGCTGGCGCATATGGTCGAACAGGCGGGCTGGCGTCCGGCCACCTTGCTGGTGGCCGGGGCGACCGCGCTGGTGGTGCCGGTGATTTTTCTGCTGGTGCCGGAAAGCCCCTGGTCCATCGGTCTGCGCCCCTATGGCGCGGCCGAGGACGAGCACGAAGTGCGGGCCACCGGCAATCCGTTGCTGAACGCGGTGTTGATCCTGGGGCGCGGCGTCAAGGATCCGACGTTCTGGCTGCTATTTTCCAGTTTCTTTGTCTGCGGTCTGTCCACCAATGGGCTGGTGGGCACCCATATGATTTCGCTCTGTCTGGATCATGGCTTGCCGGAAGTGCGGGCTGCCGGGCTGCTGGCCGCCATGGGCATCCTGGATTTGTTCGGCACCACCTTTTCCGGCTGGCTGTCGGATCGTTACGACAATCGCATTCTGTTGGCCTGGTATTACGGCCTGCGCGGACTGTCGCTGGTGTTTTTGCCGTTTTCCGATTTCAGCTTTGTCGAACTGTCGATCTTTGCCGCCTTTTATGGGCTGGACTGGATCGCCACCGTGCCGCCCACGGTGCGGCTGGCGACCCAGGCTTTCGGCGACCGCGACGCGCCGGTGCTGTTCGGCTGGATCGCCGCCGGGCATCAGTTGGGGGCGGCGACGGCCGCGCTGGGGGCGGGGATTTTGCGCAGCGAGTTGGATACCTATCTGCACGCCTTCATCATCGCCGGGGTGGCCTGCGTGGTCATTGCCCTGATCCTGATCGGATCGGCGATCAATCAGCGCCGTCTGGTCCTGGTTACGGCCGAGGCCTGATTTCAGGGTCCCGCATCAATGCCGGAAAGGCCGTCACGGCCTTTCCGGTTCCTGTTCCGGGTGGGCTGTCAGGAAACGGGCCAGACCATCGTCGATGTTATGCCAGGTGATGGTGGCGGCGACCTTTTTATAGATCCAGTGCATCAACGGGTTGGTGTGACGGCAATAATGATAGAGGGGGATGATGTCGTGTCCCTGCTCGATCTTGGGGGCATAGCAGGTCTGGCCGCTTTGCACCCCCGATGCCCCCCGCGCCAAAGCCCAATCGACCACTGCATCCCACAGACGGAAATACAAAAGCCACTCGCGCGGGCGGCTGTAATCCAGGCCGATATATTTGTTGATGACCAGATCGCCCACGGTCAGGCACAGCATAAAGGCGACCAGATCGCCGCTTTGACGTTCCCGCAGCAGCAGGAAATGCGACAGGGGCAGTTGCCCCATCAGGTCGAAGAAGCGGCGGTTCAGCCGTTCGAACTGCACGTCCGAGGTCGTGAAGGTCTGATAAAACAGGGCGAAAATTTCCGTCATCAGCGCGTCCGACGGGTGTTGCACCACCTCGACCGACAGATCGCAAAGCTGGGCGCTGGTCCGCAGTTTCTTTTTCAACTGATGCCGCCGTGATCCCTTCAATTGGGCGAAATAGGCGTCCTTGTCGGATCCCTGAAAGGTCATCAGGGTGCTGGGATAGCTGTACAGATTGAACAGCCCGCGCTGACGCAGCAGATAATCCATGGCGCGCTTGGTTTCGACCGGGCAGTCTTTCCAGGTGATCATGGGGGCGCGCTGCTTTTTTGCTTCGCCCTGGATGGCGTCGTGGATCGCCAGCACGGCGGCGGCGCGGTCAATGCCGGGCAACAGACCAACCCATCCTTCGTCGGCGCAGGGCGAGCCGACAAGCAAGGTGCGCTGATAAAGCAGCGAGGGGAAGACCCGGCCCAGCAGCGCCAGGATCGGCGTCAATTGCGGCGGCACCACGGTTTCAAGCGGAATGTCTGCGATGAAGCAGGGGGCGATGCCGACCGGCTGGGGTTGCCCGTCTTCCTGTGTTTGCTCTAAGACGGCGTAAAAGAAGCGGAACTGCTCCTCCAGGCCGCTCTGCTGCAAGGTGCGGTACCACCAGACCCCTTCGCGGGGCGGCTGAAAGGTGGCCTCCCAAAGCGCGGCGGGAATGGCGTCGCAATCATCGACGAACCGCACGGCCAGATTGGCGCCTGATGTGATGTGGTCGATTTTCATGACGGGCTCTTCCCCTTAACCATTGTCTGGTGGGCCATCAGGTCGCCCGGGCGGCGATCAGCGTCGCCCCGGCCAGGATGGCCAACACCCCCAACCAACGGGTGCGATCAACCTCTTCCTTCAGCCAGAAGCGCGACAAGAGGGTGACCACCACGAAGCTCAGGGCACCGATAGGATAGGCGACGCTGACCGCCAGATCCTTCAAAGCCGCCGTATAGACCAGCGATTCGATGCCGAACACGGCAATTCCGGCAGCGGTCCAGAGATGGCGATGGCGGTGCAGGAACGCCAGTTTCAGGAAGGTTTGGGCGATGCCTTCCAGAACGGTTGCGCCGACCGCCAGAATGACGCCAATCATAGCGCCGCTCATTGGGTCTCTCCGCTCGGTCGCTCGGTGTGGTGGGTGGTGCGGCTGACCAGCCAAACGCCGACAAAGATCAGAAGAATGCCCGCCGCCTGATAAGGATCGACCCATTCCCCGAGCCACAGAACCGAGGTCGCGGCCACCGTGACATAGCTGAGCGCCGTGATGGCGTGGGCAAAGCTGAGATCGCAGCGGGCCAGAACCAGCATCCAGTTCAGCAGTTGTATCCCCATGATCGCCACCACCAGCACGAATAGCGGCTGACGCAAGGCGTCTTGGGCCATGCGCCCATAATCGGCGGCATCGGGCAGATCGATGACGGCGTATTTCCACAGCAACTGGCAGGCGGTGTCCAAAGCGATGGCGATGGCCAGGCCAACCACGATGCGGACAGGCGGCGCGTGATGTTTCATGGGCTGTTTATAACGGCATAACGGGGTGTTCCCCAACCAGGAAGCGGAAATTTCTCGCAATTCTCGCCCTATGTTCAAAAAACGGCTTCTTCCGAAAGGCGGAGATCTTATCCGATGGTCTTATCTGCCTTTTGGGTGAACTTAAAATTTTATGATTGGCCCCAATATTCAATCTGGGAAGGGTGCGGAGGCAATCCCAATGTATGGACGCCTTACTCTGATTCTGGCGGCGATTGCCCTGGCGGCAACTTTGATTCTGTCCTGGCCTGGGCCAGTGCGGGGGCAGGCGTTGCCTGATCAGGGCGTCATGGCGCCCCTGCGCATCATGGCGACCGAGGACCCGCCCACCACCTATTATGACCAGGATGGGCGCCTGACCGGCATTGCCACCGAAATTGCCCAGGCCATCGAAGCCCGGCTGGGGATGCAAAATCCCATCGAAATCCAGCCCTGGGCCAGGGTGGTGGAAACCGCTTACAAGACCCCCAACATCGTGATCTTTACCGCCGGACGCACGCCCGAGCGTGAAGCTCTGGGCTGCCGCTTCGTCGGGCCGATCGTGACGCGCCGCCATATCCTTTACAAAAAAGCAGGCAGCGCGGTGGATGCCGCCTCGCTCGAGGATGTGGCCCGCCAGCAATTGACAGTCGGGGTCATGCGCGGCGATTGGCGGGCGACGTTTTTGCAAGAGCGCGGCGTCAAGACGGTGGCGGTTCCAACCCATGCCCGGCATTTTCTGATGCTGCTGAAAGATCGGGTTGATCTCAGTGCCTTGGCCGATATGCAACTGGCGATCCTGGCGCAGATGGAGCATGTCAATCCCACCAGCGTCGAGCCGTTGGTTCAGTTCGACCGGCGCTCGGCCTATTTCATGTTTTCGCCCGGAACCTCGCCCGAGATTATCACGCGCTGGGAACAGGCCTTTGCCGATTTGCAGCGGGGTGACTTTTTCACCCAAGGCAGTGCCCGCTGGTCGCGGCGCTTGGGTGCGCCGGTGGCCTATGCCCCGGAATGGGGCTATTTCCTGCTGTCGGCTGCCCCCACCACGGCACACAGCCAATAGCGCAAAAGAAAACCACCCTGCCTGGATCGGGGCAATTGGCAGCACTGGTATGAAGAACAGCAGACATACCAGTGGGGGGCCAGTGGGGGGCCAGTGGGGGCTGTCCTCGGTGTTCTTGTGACCCTGATTTTTGCCGCTGTCGGCCTTGGAGTCGCGCTGAAGTAGCTCGCCTTGACCAACATTGACCAACGCAGCTTAAAACGCTACCCTTGGTCAACATTGGTCAGGAGATTGGTATGCCCCAATCCGTCAATCTATACGATGCAAAAACGAATTTGTCTCAACTGGTCGAGCGTGCGGCAGCCGGTGAAGAAATCATCATCGCCAAGGCTGGCCGTCCTTTGGCACGTCTCGTGCCATTGAAAGCACCTGCAGAGCCGCGCCACCCCGGAGCACTAAAGGGAAAAATCGTGATCGGCCCAGATTTCGACGCCCCTTTGCCGGAAGATATGGCGGCGGCGTTCCAGGGAGATGTTGCGTGAGGCTGCTCCTTGACACCCATATCCTGCTCTGGTGGCTCGCCGATGATGCTGCGTTGCCTACGGCGGCAAAAGCTGCCATCGGCGACCCGGAGTCGGAGATATTTGTCAGTGCGGCGACTGCCTGGGAACTAGCGATCAAATGCGCTCTCGGACGGCTAGAGTTCCCCATTGAGCAAATGGGCGTGATCCTAGAGGAAGCGGGGTTCACCCCCCTACCTATCAAGGTTCAACACGGGATAATCGCCGGAGCGTTGCCGACGCATCATCACGACCCGTTCGACCGAATGCTGATCGCACAGGCGCAACATGATGGCCTGACTATCGTAACCGTAGATTCGATGATCAGGCGCTATGCCGTTTCCGTCTTGGACGGGGCTAGCAACTAACCCCCGGTGTGAATTTTTCCGCTAAGAAACAGGGCGCTCCAGATTACTGAAGCGCCCTGTTTCTTTAGAGCAGATTTCGACCTGATGGGATCAGATCGAAAATGCGCTAAGCCCGCGCGGCGTTTGAGCGGGCTCGGAACGGGCCGTTTGACACAAAACCAGAGCCGATCCCGATGGATCGGAATCGGCTCTAATGGGACGTGACCAGTTTTTCTTACCGCAAACGGGCGCGCACGGCGTCGAAGCTTTCTACCTTGGCCAGCGGGCCGATGGCGGCAAAGGTCGGCACCCCGGCGAACAGGCGTTCGGCGGTTCGTACCACGGCAACCTCGTCCACTTCGTCGATCAGGCCAACCACTTCGTCGGTGCTGAGAATCCGGCCATAGGCCAGCATCTGGCGGGCTGCCTGTTCGCAGCGGCTGCCGGTGCTTTCCAATGACATCAGGATGCTGGCCTTCAACTGGGCGCGGGCGCGGCGCACTTCATCGGCCCCGACATTGGCGGTCACCTTCATGATCTCGTCGCAGACCACGGGGATAACGTCCGCCGCCTCGTCCTCGCCGGTGCCGGCATAGACCGAGAACAGTCCGCCGTCGTTATAGGCCGAGGTGAAGGAATAGATCGAATAGACCAGACCGCGCTTTTCGCGCACTTCCTGGAACAGACGCGACGACATGCCGCCGCCCAGCAGGGTGGACAGCACCGACGCCGCATAGAAGTCGGGGTCGCTGTAGGACACGCCGTCGAAACCCAGCACCAGATGCACCTGCTCCAGGTCCCGTTCTTCCCGGTATTCGCCGCCGACATAACGGGCGGGATCCACCGGCGGGTCGCGGTCAGGGGGCAGGGCGGTGAATTGTTCGGCGGCCATGGCGACGATCTGGTCGTGATCGACATTGCCCGCCGCCGACAGGATCATGCGATTGGCGCCGTAATTGGCCCGCATATACCCGGCCAGGGTGTCGCTGGTCATGGACTTGACCAGATCGGCGGTGCCCAGCACCGGACGGCCCATGGCCTGATCGGGAAAGGCGGTCGATTGGAAATGATCGAAGATGATGTCGTCGGGGGTGTCGATGGCCTGGCTGATTTCCTGGACCACCACGGCCTGTTCGCGCGCCAGTTCTTCGGCTTCCAGGGTGGAGTGCTGCAAGATGTCGGCGACGATGTCCAAGGCCAGATCGGCATCTTCCTTCAACACCTTGGCGTGATAGGCCGTATGCTCGCGCGAGGTATAGGCGTTGAGATAACCGCCCACCGCCTCGATTTCCTCGGCGATGGTGCGGGCGTCGCGCCGCTCGGTGCCCTTGAAGGCCATATGTTCCAGCATATGGGAAATGCCGTTGATGGCCGGGGTCTCGTGGCGGGTGCCCGCATTGACCCAGGTGCCCAGGGACACGGTTTCCACCGACGGCATGGCGTCGGTCACCACCGTCAGGCCATTGTCCAGACGGGTTACACGGATGTTTTCAGTAATACTCATCGGGTCACTCGAGACACCTTACGGACGTAGTCTTTAACGACCGAGATGTCGTTGGGCAGAACGTCATAGCGTTCTTCCCGTTCAAACAGATCGGACAAACGGGGCGGCAGGCCGGGGCGTACCCCGGTGGCCTTTTCCACCGCATCGGGGAACTTGGCGGCATGTGCGGTCGCCAGGGCGATCACCGGCACGCTGGGATCGCGGCGGCAGGCCCGCCCGGCAGCGACGCCGATGGCCGAATGGGGGTCCAGCAATTCGCCGGTTTCTTCATGCAACTGGCGGATCACATCCAAGGTGGCCTGATCGGTCAGGCGATGACCGTCGAACAGCTTGCGGATGTTGGTCAGCATCAGGTCGGCCACCTCATAGCGGCCCGACTGGCGGAAGCGGCCCATGAAGTCGCGCACGCGGGCGCCATCTTCGGCGAACAGGTCGAACAGATAGCGTTCGAAATTGCTCGACACCTGGATGTCCATGCTGGGCGACAAGGTGGGCACCACGCCATCGACGCGCATTTCCCCGGTTTCGAAGAAGCGGGTCAGGATGTCGTTGGAATTCGAGCCCACGATCAGTTGGGAAATCGGCAGACCCATGCGGCGCGCCGCAAAGGCGGCGTAGACATTGCCGAAATTGCCGGTGGGAACCGAGAACGCCACATTGCGCGACGGCGCGCCCATGGCCACGCCTGCGGCAAAGTAATAGGCGATCTGGGCCATGATGCGGGCCCAGTTGATGGAATTGACCGCCGACAACTGCATTTCATCGCGATAGGTCTGGTCATTGAACATGGCTTTCACCATGTCCTGGCAGTCGTCGAAGGTGCCTTCCAGGGCGATGTTATGGACGTTGGCGCTTTTGACCGTGGTCATCTGGCGGCGCTGCACGTCCGAGGTGCGGCCCTTGGGATGCAAGATGACGATGTCGATGGCGTCGCGGTCGCGGCAGGCTTCGATCGCCGCCGAGCCGGTATCGCCCGAAGTGGCGCCGACGATGGTGACGCGCTGGCCCTTCTTGGTCAGCACATGGTCGAACAGGCGCCCCAGCAATTGCAGGGCGTAATCCTTGAAGGCCAGGGTCGGGCCGTGGAACAGCTCCAACAGCCAGTCATTGCGGCCCAATTGCTTGAGCGGCGCGACGGCCTTGTGGCCGAACACCGAATAGGTGTCCTTGACGATGGCGGCGAAGTCGTCGGCGGCGATGGTCTTGTCCAGAAACGGCAGCATGACCCGGGTGGCCAGTTCGGCATAGGACAGACCGGCCATGCCCTTCAAGTCGTTGGCCGAGAAAATCGGCCATTCCTGGGGCAGGTAAAGACCGCCGTCACGGGCCAGACCGGCCAGCAGAACGTCGTCGAATGCAAGGATGGGGGCCTGTCCCCGGGTGCTGTGATAGGTCAAGATACTCCTCCGCGCCGCAATGCGACCGCACACATTAGCGATGTGCGTCGGTGGGAACAAGAAACTATGCAGAAAGGGTGAGCCTTCGTCTGGGACGAGGCGGGAGAAAGGGGCTCAGCGCGCCTTTTTGGGCGTCTGAATCATCCAGTCCTCGCCGCTCCAATGCAGGCGCTGATCGCTGACCTGCCAGGGGTGATCGGCGGGTTCGGTGGTCGAAGTGGGGCTGCCGACATTGCGCAGCACCAGATCGGGCCAGTTCTGGAACCGCGGCGGCACCACTTCCAGGCCATCGGCGCAGAACATTTCGCCCAGGCGGGCGCGGGTGCCATCGGTGCGATAGGGACTGAAGATCATATAGCCCCAATCGCCGCAGCCTTGGCGAAAGGGTTCGCGCAGGATCATGATGTTGCCGCCCCTGACCGGGATCAGCACGACGCGCGGATCCATCCAATCGGCCCACAAGGTTGGGTCTTCGCCCATCAGCGGAAACAGGGCGGCCTGGGCGATGGACAGGTCGTAAGGTTCCAGGCTGTTCAACGGCTGCCAAGTCCAATCGGGCTCGTCCGCAGATGCGGGCGCGGCCATGCCCAGCCACAGGGCCAAGGCTGCCGCCAACGCCAGACAGCGCGGCAGGAATTGAGACGGACGGGGCAGAGACATGATGCGGACTTTATAACCTCGACGCCACTTCGGCCAGACGGGTAAATGGTGAAACGCCCGCCGCCAGCGACAGATCCCCGGCCCGGCGCACGCCTTCGCGGCCAAACCGCTCGCGCACCGATTCCAGCAACCATTGCTCGGCCTGGGTATGGCGTTCCTGATCCAGACGGCCAGTGGATAGCAGATGGCGATAGTGCGAGTCCACCGCCCCTACCAGATCATCGACCCCCTGTTTCTGCATGGATGACACCATCAGAACCGGAATTTCCCAGCCTTCGGGCTCTTCGGCCAGGCTGAGCGCGCCTTTGACGTCGGCCCGCGCCCGTCTGGCCGCCTGGCCCATATCGGCCTTGGTGACGACGACGATATGGGGGATTTCGGCAATCCCCGCCTTCATGAATTGCAGGCTGTCGCCCGATCCCGGCTGGACACAAAAGATCACCGTATCGGCCACGCCCACCACATCGGTTTCCGACTGACCGACGCCGACGGTTTCGATCAGCACCACGTCATAAAGGGCGCGCATCAAGACCATGGCCGATACCGTCAGACCGGCCAGACCGCCCAGGCGGTCGCGCGCGGCCATGGAGCGCACAAAAATGCCCTGGTCTTCCGGGTCGGTGGACAGGCGGGTGCGGTCGCCCAGCAGCGCCCCGCCCGAACGGCGCGACGACGGATCAATGGCGATGCAGGCGACCCGGCGGCCCGATTGCCGCCAACCGCCGATCAGGGCGTTCATCAAGGTGGATTTGCCGACGCCGGGCGGGCCGGTCATGCCGACCACCTGGGCCGTCGGTTCGGCATAGGCCGCCGACAAGAGATCAATGACGTCGGCGGCGTCGGGGGCCTGTTCGATGCGGGCCAGGGCACGGGCCAGGGCCGCTTTGCCGCCGGTCTTCAGGGACGCCAGGGTAATCGGATCGGCCACAATCAACATCCCTCGCAAGATCGACACGGGCGTTGGTGCAACGCCCAGGCTTCGAGGTTTAGATCAAGCGGGCGCTGGGATCAACCACGCAACATATGGTGTGTG
>JASLCK010000138.1 GCA_030151865.1 Rhodospirillaceae bacterium
CGCATTGCGTTATGCGCCCACCATACCATGATGCGGCGCAAAGAAAATTGATTGCTTTTTAATAAAAGTCAATCAATCCCAAAACGGGAATAGCATGTCAGCATATTCCCCGCATAGCAGAAAATGACAGAAAAGGCCTTTTCCAGTCCGCCGTAACGGAACGGAAAAGGCCCTTTTCCAAACTCCTGGCCCGGATCATATCCCGATGCGCGGAACGCTTTGGGATATGGCGCGCCTTACTTGAAGACGACGGTCTTGCTGCCGTTGGGCAGCACGCGGTGTTCGGTGTGATAGCGCACAGCGCGGGCCAGCACGACGTTTTCGATGTCGCGGCCAATGGCCACCAGATCGTCGGGGGTGCGGGTATGATCGACGCGCTCCACCGCCTGATCGATGATCGGGCCTTCGTCCAGATCGGTCGTCACATAATGGGCGGTGGCGCCAATGATCTTGACGCCGCGGGAATGGGCCTGGTGATAAGGCTTGGCCCCCTTGAAGCTGGGCAGGAAGGAATGGTGGATGTTGATGGCGCGCCACTGCAAGGCTTCGCACATCTCCAACGACAGAACCTGCATATAGCGGGCCAGCACCACCAGATCGATGTGCAGGCGATCCACCATTTCCAGGATCTTCTGTTCCTGCTCGCGCTTGTTTTCCTTGTTCACCGGCAGATGGTGATAAGGAATACCGTGCCATTCGACCAAACGCTCAAGCTCGGAATGGTTCGACACCACGGCGGGGATATCCACCTTCAGCGAACCGGTGCGATAGCGATAGAGCAGGTCGTTCAGGCAGTGATCGAACTTGGACACCAGCAGCAAAACACGGGCGCGGCGCTCGCCGTCATGCATTTTCCAGATCATCTGGAAACGTTCGGCCAGCACGGCGAAGCGCTTTTCCATCTCGGCCTTGGCGGGCGAAAGCGGGCCCAGCGTGAAGACGCAGCGCATGAAAAAGCGCTTGGAGATCGGATCGCCATATTGCGCGGCTTCCGAGATGAAGGCGTTGTTTTCAGCCAAAAAGCCCGATACCGCGGCGATGATGCCGGTGGTGTCCGGGCAGGTGATGGTCAGAATAATAGTCTTGTCGGACATGAAAACCCTCCTGCGACACTCCTAGCCCACTCGCGCCTTCACGTCGAGGGCATCTTGCATTTTCCTTCGATATTTACGATGGTTCGCGGAAGGGCGCGCGCAGGACCACAAAACCCGGCGTGCGACCAAAGTTAGACGAAACGGCCAGTGTCTTGTTGCCAGGACTATCCGTTTCGTCCGTGATGTGTATTATTGCCCGCAACGGGGATCGCCCCCGTACTCTTGCGATCAGGAGCAACCGATGAAGACCGTCTACTTCAAGTCCGGCGACGCCGAGTGGAAATACGAACTGGACGACGCCGAACACGAACAGATCATCAAGGGCATCCTTGAAGACGGTACCGACTTCGAGGAAATGCTCGACGAATCCCTGGAAATCCTGCGCGACATCTCGGCCATGGACGATGACGAGATGGACGAGGACGACCAGATCGACCAGACCATTTCCGTGTCTTTCATCTGGCACTACTTCAACACGCTGCCCGAAGGCGAAGGCCGTATCGAAGGCGACGTGGTGCTGATCGAAGATGAAGACGGCACCGGCGTTTCGGTGATGGCGGCCAGCGACGCCATCGAAGAAGCCGAATAAGACTGCCGCACCCAGACGCTCCCCTCCTCCGGCCTTGATGCTCCGCATCGGCCGGAGGAAAGGGACATCGATAGAAAATCAACCATCGGTTCCCTATTGAGCGTGGCCACGGAATAAGCCACACTTGCCACGGATTGATCCGTTGCAAGCAAAAGGCGGTATTGCTGGACAAATGGACTTAAGTCTTCCCTCTGTCAGCCGCCGGACCGGACGCTTCCAGGACAATACCAAGGAAGCCGCCTTCCAACAGACTCAGCACGAGACCCTGACCCAGCAGATCAGGGCAGGCGTCAGCGGCTTGACCGCCGCCTTCACCGCCTTTTTGGCCATCGACTGGATCGCGGCTCCCAGCTTTGACGATCTGTTGCCCTATATGTTCCTGCGGCTGATCGGCATCATTGCCGGGTTGCTGACCATTCGGGCCTGTCATCGCAACGCGCCGATCGACCGTAAATTCTGGGTCATCACCCTTTATCAGGCGGTGATGTTCGCCTCCTTCATCGGCATCGTTTCGCTGGACCCGCACGAAGTCACGGTCAACAGCATCAGCACCCTGGTCTTTCTGGTCTGCATTTACTTTGTCCTGCCCAACCATGTCCCCAATGCGGCAGCGGTCGGCTGGGCGGGCACGCTGATTTTTCTGGTACTGCAACGCAGCGCCACCAATGTGGAAAATGGCGGGCTGATTGCCTTGCTGCTGCTGGCCAATGCCGTCGGCTCGCTGGTGATGCTGCATTTTCATCACGCCCGCCGGTCCGACTTCGCCATCCGCCGCGCCCTGGAACGGGCGAACGAGCAGCTTTCGCGGGAAATCGCCGCCCACCACCGCACCACCGCCGAATTGCGCGCCGCCACCCGCGCCGCGGAAACCGCCAACGACGCCAAGACCCGTTTTCTGGCGGTGGCCAGTCATGATTTGCGCCAACCGGTCCAGGCCATCAATCTGTTTATCGGCGCCCTGGCCGCCCATTCCCTGCCGCTGGACACCGCCCGCGTGGTCGGCCGCCTGGGGGAGGCGGCGGAAGCGCTGAACACCCTGCTGGACACCTTGCTCGATATCTCCCGCATGGATGCCGGATTGGTGCAGCCGGAAATGATCACCTTCCCCTTAGAGCCGCTGATGCAGCGGCTGGAATATCAGTTTCAGGAAAGCGCCAACCGCAAGGGATTGACCTTAAAGCGGGTCAAGACCAACGCCATCATCCTCAGCGATCCGGTGCTGTTG
>JASLCK010000165.1 GCA_030151865.1 Rhodospirillaceae bacterium
ACAGAACCCGCACACCGACACCCAGCAGCGCCATGGCTTCCAGCGGGCGGCCCGCCATTTCGCCGCACACCGACAACGACACGCCCGTCTTGCGGCATTCCTTGGCGATATAGCGGATAAAGCCCAGCATCGACGGCGACAGCACGTCATAGCGTTCGGAGATGCGCGGATTGCCGCGATCGATGGCGAACAGGAATTGGGTCAGGTCGTTGCTGCCGATGGATACGAAATCCACCCGCTTCAGCAACGACGGCAATTGCCAAGCCAAGGCAGGCACTTCCAGCATGGTGCCGACCCGCAGCGTCTTGGGCGGCAGTCCGCCCTTTTGGCAATGGCGCTCGATCTCGAGATCCAAAAGCTGGCGGGCCTTGTCCAGTTCCGCCACTTCCGAAATCATCGGGAACATCACCGACAGATCGCGGTCAGCCGCCGCCGAAATCAGGGCGCGCAATTGCTGGCGCAGCACCGCCGGACGATCCAGGGTAATCCGGATCGAACGCCAGCCCATGGCGGGATTGTCTTCCTCGCCACTGTCCCAATAGGGCAGCAGCTTGTCGGACCCCACATCCAAGGTGCGGAACACCACCGGCTTGCCCGCCGCCTGATCCAGGATCTTGGAATAAAGCAGCGCCTGAGCGGCCACGTCGGGCTGTTCGTCACGGGCCATGAACGGCATTTCGGTGCGGTAAAGCCCGATGCCGTCGGCGTTGACGGTTTCCAGATTGGGCAAATCCACCAGCAGCCCGGCATTCATCATCAGGCTAACGGTCTGGCCACAGCGGGTGACGGCGGGCAGATCGCGCATGGCGGCATAATCGGCCAGCTTTTGCGCCCTGGCCCGCAGGCTGGCGACAAAGCTGTCCTGAATATCTTCCGACGGGCGGACGAAAATCTGACCGTTATCGCCATCGACGATGACGGTATCCATCCCTTCGATCCGCGACAGCGCATCCTTGACGCGACCCACCACCGGGATATCCAACGCACGCGCCAGAATGGCGACATGCATGGTGGGAGACCCCTCCTCCATGACGATGCCGCGCAAGCGCTTGCGGTCATAATCCAAAAGCTCGGTCGGGCCCAGGGTACGGCAGACCAGCACCACATGATCGGGCAGATCGCCGCTGGCCGAGGTCGCCGCTTCGTCGCCTTCCGCGCCGCGCACCAGATGCTGCAGCAGACGGTTGGCGATGTCTTCCAGATCGTGCAGCCGTTCGCGCAGATAGGGATCGCTGACCTGACTCATGCGGATACGGGTGTCTTCGTGCACCTTCTGCACCGCCGCTTCGGCCGTCAGGCCGGAACGGATCGCCTCGCTGATGCGGGCAACCCAGCCGGCATCCTCGGCGAACATGCGGAAGGTTTCCAGAATATCCAGATGCTCACCGCCGAAATTCAGTTCCTGGGCGTCGATCATCTCGTCCAGGTTCTTGCGCATGCGATGCAGGGCGTCGCGCAGGCGCACCAGTTCGGATTCCGGGTCTTCGGCGACAAACTTCTGCACGATGATGCGCGGCTGATGCATGATCGCCACGCCCAACCCGACCCCGGCGGTCAGACGCACCCCTTCGACCCGCATCGGCAACAGGGCGTTGCCATCGACGGGGGCCAGTTCCTCGCGCTTGATCATCTCGCCCGAGCTGATCAGCTCGGCCATGACCATGGCGACGGTTTCCAGGGTTTCGACTTCTTCTTCGGTGTACTGGCGCTGGCTCTTGTTCTGCACCACCACCACGCCGATGACGCGGCCGCTGCGGATGATCGGCACGCCCACCAAGGAATGGAAGATTTCTTCGCCAGTTTCCGGACGATAGGCGAAATGGGGATGGCTTTGCGCATCCGCCAGCGCCAAGGGGCGGGCATGGGCGGCGATATCACCCACCAGACCTTCGCCGACCCGCAGGCGGGTGGCGTGCACGGCGGATTTTTTCAGACCTTCGGTGGCGAACAGTTCCAGCACTTCGCCCGCGCGCATGACATAGCACGAGCAAACTTCGGCCACCATGTCGGCAGCGATCAGGGACACCACCTTGTCGAGGCGTTCCTGGGCCGAGCCGCCCGCGGCCATGACGTCACGAAGACGACCCAGCAAACGTCGCGAGACGGTGCTGGCGCTGACTTGCATTTTAAACCGCCGCCTCGAGCTGTTCCCGCTGCGCCAGGGCCGCTTCGGCCTGACTGACCAGTTCGGAAATGATTTCAGCCGTGGGCTGTTCGCGGGAGACCAACCCCACGCTCTGCCCGGCCATCACCGAGCCGTTATCGACATCGCCGTCGATCACGGCACGCTTCAGCGCACCGGCCCAATAATGCTCGATCTCAAGCTGGGCCGACTTCTGGTCTATCTCGCCGTTGCGGAAACGGCCGATCACCTCGTGCTGAAAATCGATGAAGCGGCGCGACGCCTTGTTGGACAGGGCACGCACCGGGATCACCGGGAAATTCGGGTCCACCTGCACCGACGGCACCGCATCGCGGGCGTTGGCGCGGATAAAGGACTGCTTGAAGGCCGGATGGGCCACGCATTCGCTGGCACAGACAAAGCGGGTGCCAAGCTGCACGCCCGAAGCGCCCATTTCCAGATAGGAAACGATGGCCGCCCCGGTGCCGATGCCGCCCGCGACAAACACCGGCACATCGCGGATCACCGGCAGGATTTCCTGAGCCAGAACGCTGGTGGCGACGGGGCCGATATGGCCGCCTGCCTCGGTGCCTTCAATGACGATGGCGTCGGCACCCATGCGCACCAGCTTCTTGGCGAAGACGGCGGTGGGGGCAAAGCAGATCACCTTGGCGCCCAATTCCTTGGCCCGCGTGACCGAAGGCTGGGTGGGCAGACCGCCCGCCAGCACCACATGACTGACATGGGCGCGGCCGCACACTTCGATCAGTTCAGCCAGATCGGGATGCATGGTGATCAGATTGACCCCGAACGGCTTTTTGGTCAAAGCCTGGGTCGCGGCGATTTCGGCTTCCAGCAAAGCGGGCGTCATCGACCCGCAGGCCAGAACGCCGAAACCACCGGCATTGGAGATGGCCGCGACCAGATTGCGGTCCGAAATCCACGACATGGCGCCGCCCATGATGGCGACGTCGGTGCCCAGAAAATCCAGGCCCCGTTTCCACAGTCGGTGCAGACGCGTCCGCGCGGTCATAATTCCAACCCCTTCTTTGTTCTCTTACGCGTCCAGGCCGTAAGCGCTGTGCAGGGCGCGCAGGGCCAGTTCGGTGTATTCCTCGGAGATGAGCACGCTCACCTTGATTTCCGAAGTGCTGATCACCTGAATGTTGATGCCCTTTTCCGCCAGGGTGCTGAACATCTTCTGGGCGACACCGGCATGGCTGCGCATGCCGACGCCGATCACCGACACCTTGACGACGTTGGAATCGGGCACCAGACGTTCATACTTCAGGTTTTCGCGGTTATCTTCCAGCACCTTGATGGCGCGGTCCAGATCAGACTTGCCGACGGTGAAGGTCAGATCGGTGCTCTTGCCGTCTTCCGACACGTTCTGGACGATCATATCGACGTTGACGTTGGCGTCAGCCAGCGGCCCGAAGATCGCGGCGGCGACGCCGGGACGGTCCGAGACCTTGACCAGGGTGATCTTCGCTTCGTCGCGGCTATAGGCGATACCGCTCAGGAGTTCCTTTTCCACGATCTCATCCTCATCACAAACCAGAGTGCCGGGGGCATCGACGAAGCTGGACAGCACTTGCACGCGCACGCGGTGCTTCATCGCCATTTCAACGGAACGGGTCTGGAGCACCTTGGCCCCCACCGACGCCAGTTCCAGCATTTCTTCATAGGTAATCTTATTCAGCTTGCGGGCCTTGGCAACGATCCTGGGATCGGTGGTATAGACGCCGTCCACATCGGTGTAGATGTCGCAACGATCAGCCTTCAGCGCGGCAGCCAGGGCCACGGCGCTGGTATCCGAGCCGCCACGGCCCAGGGTGCTGACGCGGTTTTCCGGGCCGATGCCCTGGAAACCGGCGACCACGGCGATCTGGCCGCC
>JASLCK010000227.1 GCA_030151865.1 Rhodospirillaceae bacterium
TGTTTTCCGCCGCCGCCATCAGTTCGATGATGCCGTTGGGCGACAGCCTGACCATGATGAGCGCCGCCAGTCATCGCCTGGATTATGGGCGTATCCGCCTATGGGGCTCGCTCAGCTTTATCCTGACCGCCAATCTGGCGGGCTGGACCCTGGTGGATGCGCCGCGCCCCTGGATTTTATGGAGCTGTGTGGCCTTTCAGGCCCTGACCATCGCCGCAGTCTGGCATCTGCCCGACATCCGCGCCGCCCGTCCGGCCAGCGCCAAGCCGCCGCCGCTGTCGGGGCTGTTCAAGGGCGGCACCTTCGCCCTGTTTCTGGCGGTGTGCAGCCTGACCCAGGTCAGCCATATGATCTATTACGGCTTTGCCACCCTGCATTGGCAGGCGGCAGGTCTGTCGGGCGGCGTCATCGGCGGATTATGGGCCGAAGGTGTCGCGGCCGAGGTGATTCTGTTTGCCTGCGGGGCGGCTCTGGTCAAACGCTTTGGCCCCGCTTTGCTGATCTGTTCGGCTGGGCTGGGCGGGGTTTTGCGTTGGACGGTTCTGGGCCTGACCACCGATCCGGTTTGGCTGGCCTCGGTGCAGTTTCTGCATGCGTTCACCTTTGCCGCCAACCATCTGGGGGCCATGCATTTCATCAACCGCTTCGCCCCATCCGGCCTGTCGGCCCGCGCCCAGGCCATTTATGCGTCGGTCGCCAACGGTATCGTACCGGGGCTGGCCATGCTGGCGGCGGGACGTCTCTATGGCGGCTACGGCGGACAGGCATTCTTTGTGATGACGGTGTTTTCGCTGCTGGGCACGTTGTTGGCGGTGCCGCTGCTGCGCCGTTCCCCCAAGCCGGTTTCCTAAAACAGTTTCGAGGCGATCCCCAACGCCGCCGATCCAGCCAGCACCCAGGTCATACCCAAACGAAAGCGCAATACCGCCAGCAGCGCGCCCCCGGCCAGCCCCAGCGCCAGCGGATCGAGCGAGGACAGCACCGGCACATCGAATCCCTGCCCGGCCAGAACGATGCTTTGGCTTTGCGCAAACAGCACATGGAGCGCGAACCACAGCGCCAGATTCAAAATGATCCCCACCACTGCCGCCGTGATGGCTGACAAGGCCCCGTCCAGCGCCCGATGGCCGCGCAGCCGTTCGACGTAAGGGCCGCCCAGAAAAATCCACAGGAAACAGGGCACGAACGTCACCCAACTGGTCAGCAACGCCCCCAGCCCCGCCGCCAGCCAGGGATTCAGTGCCCCCGGATTGCGCCATGCCGCCAGAAAGCCGACAAACTGCACCACCATCAGCAAGGGGCCGGGGGTGGTTTCCGCCAGTCCCAGCCCATCCAGCATTTCCCCTGGCGCCAACCAGTGATACAGCGCGACCGCCTGTTGCGCCACATAGGCCAACACCGCATAAGCCCCGCCAAAGGTCACCACGGCCATCTTGGAAAAGAACAGGCCGATATGGACGAAAACGCTGTCTCCCCCCAGCAGCAGCGCCGCCAGGGCGATGGGGGCGAACCATAAGGTCAGGCAGACCGCTGTGATCTTGACCGCGCGCGCCGTGCTGGGGCGCAGATGATCGGGCATGGCCTGATCGAGCATCCGATCCAAATGCCCCTGCGGCCCCTGGGCCTGGGCCGGGCTAAAGGCGGCGTGCCCCGACGCTCCACCCCACCAGCCCAACAAACCGGCCCCCAGCACCACCAGCGGGAACGGCAGATGCAAAACGCCCAGCCCGACGAAAGCCGCCGCCGCCACGGCGAGACGCAGGCGGTGGGTCAAAGCGCGCTTGCCGATCTTAAAGACAGCATCGACCACCAGAGCCAGAACCGCAGGCTTCAGGCCGAAGAACAGCCCCTGGATCCATACAATGTCGCCGAATCCTGCATACAATACAGACAATCCAAACAAGACCAGCGCGCCGGGCAGCACGAACAGCACACCCGCCGCTATCCCACCGGGGATGCGGTGCATCAGCCAGCCCAGATAGATGGCCAGTTGCTGGGCTTCCGGCCCCGGCAGCAACATGCAGTAATTAAGGGCGTGCAGGAACCGGGCCTCGCCGATCCATTTTTTCTCGTCCACCACGATGCGATGCATCATGGCGATCTGTCCGGCCGGACCACCAAAGCCCAAAAGCCCGATTCTGGCCCAGGCGCGCACCGTCTCGGCAAACGATGGCCCACCCGCCGTCAACGCCACAGCCGCACCAGGGGTTTGGTCAAAGCCGTGGTGATCAGGGCCACCACGATCATGGCGGAAAAACAACTGTCGGAGATTACTCCGCCATCCTTCAACATGGTCAAAACCACAATCTCCATCAGGCCCTTGCACTGCATGAAGGCCCCGACCACCAGGGCCGGACGCAAGCCCTGCCCGCCCAGCAGGTAAAAGGGCAAACCGGCCCCCACCATCTTGCCGGTAATCGCCACCAGCGCCATCACGCCGATGATCAGCCCCACACCTTCGCCCGCAGGATCAAGCCGGGTGGCCAGTCCTGTCGAGATAAAGAAAAATGGCAAAAGCACGATGACGACAAAGCTTTCAAAGCGCGCCACCAGATCAGCCGCCGCCGAACGGGGCATTACCGCGCCAAAGGCAAAAGCCCCGATCATGGCATGCACGCCCAAAGCTTCGGTGGCGATGGCCGACAGCAGCAACAGCGAGCAGACCGCCACCAACTCGCGCTGATTGACGCCGCCCCCAGCTTCCGCATGGGCCAACAGCTTTTTCAGCATCGGGCGGATGACCAGCCACAACAGCAGGCCAAAGGCCACCAGACCGGCCAGCATGATCCAGCCTTGGGCAAAGCCCTGGGCATGGACCTGCGACAGCAGCACCGCCGCCAAAACCCAGAGGGCGATATCATTGACCGCCGCTGCCCCCAGGGCCAGCCGCCCGGTCGGATGCGCCATCATCCCCAGTTCCCGCAGGATCGCCGACAGCACCGGCAAGGCCGTCACCCCGGCGGATATCCCCATGCCGCAAGCAAAAATCAGCGGGCTACCCACCGGCCCCAGGGCCGACGGCAGCCATCCGGCGATCAGCCACCCCGCCACCGTCCCCAGACAAACCGGCACCAGGATCGATGACAGCGAGGTGGCGGCAAAAGCCCGGCCATTGCCCCGCAATTCCGCCAGATCGAAATGCAGGCCCGACAGAAAGGCGAAGAACAGCAAGGACAGCCAGACCAACCCCTTCAGGCTGGGCAGCGATGGGGCGGGAAACAGGCTTTGCCATAAATCGGGGGCAAAACGCCCGAGCAGGCTGGGCCCCAAGGCGATGCCCAACAGGATTTGCACCACCACCAACGGGGCCACCGCCCGCACCGCGCCCCAGCGCCAAATGGCGTAAGGCGCCGCCACCACCACTAAGGTCTGAATCAAAAACAGCAATACCGACGATGACACCGCCCGTTCTCCCCTTGTCGGCGATCTGTCCGTCTGATGGCCGCGACGCCAACGGAAAAGACCGCCCTTGCGCCATCGGTTGTGACAGAGATCGCCCACGGGGGCAACGCTGCCCCCAACTTTGCCGCAAAGCGGGAAAAAGCACGACCAGGGGATGAAAACTCTAGCGGCCAAGCCCAACCCGCTGTATGGAAAAGCTGCGTTCACCTTGCGTACACGGGCGGGCTTGTCATACCCTGACCGTGATCATTCTTTCTCAGGGCGGGGCCTTTCAGCTTTTGCGCGCCGCGCCCATCCGGGGTATTTGACCTTGTCTCTGCCGCGTCTGACTTCGACCGCCGCCCTGTTCCGTCCCATGGCCGCAATGGTTTTTGCCGCCGCCGTGCTGCTGGCGATCGACACCTCCCAGGCTGCGCCGCAGACCCCGGCCAGCGGCGGCAACGATCCGACTGCCCAGGAAATTCAGCGTCGCCTGACCCAGCAAGGCGACATGACCATCGACAGCATCGATCTGGACACCCAGCGCTTGCGCAGCTTTTACCAGGCGCGCCGCTGGAAAGCCGCCTGGACCGACAAGATCGACAGCCTGACCCCGATCCTGGCCGCCGCCGACCAGGATGGACTGCCCATTCCCCGCCGTCATCTGACCGCCATCGCCAGCCGCCACGCCCTGACCACGCCTGCCGCCATCGGCGAAACCGACCTGCTGATGACCGACGCCCTGCTGCGTTTTTCCTTGGCGATGCGTGGACAGCGGGTCAACCCGATGTTGGTGGAAGACGACTGGCTGATCCCCACCCCCGGCTTTGACGCCACGGCCTTTCTGTCATCCCATACCCAGGATATCGTGCCCGCCCTGCAAGGCTTGCAGCCGCCCTATGCCGCCTATCAACTGCTGCGGCGCGAACTGGCCCGCCTGAAGGGGCTGGCGGCGGCGGGCAACTGGCCCAAGGTTCCGGTTGGGGCAACCATCAAGCCCGGCACCAGTGACGACCGCATTCTCGATGTGCGCAAGCGCCTGATGGCCACCGGCGAACTGGCTGCCGACGCCGCCATGACCACGGACTTTGACGACACCTTGCAAGCCGCCGTCAAACTGTTCCAGCAGCGGCGCGGCCTGACCGACGACGCCCAATTGGGACGCCAGACCATCGCGGCGATGAACCTTGGCCCCGCCGATCTGGCCCGACAGGTGGCGATCAATATGGAGCGCTGGCGCTGGCTGCCGCCCAAGCTGGAAGACAACCATATCCTGGTCAATGTCCCCGGCGCCTGGATGGAAGTGGTGGAAAACGGCCGCGCGGTGATGAGCATGCGCACCATCGTCGGCGATTCTGATCACCCGACCCCGGCGCTGCACGCCCATGTCGCCCATCTGGTGCTGAACCCCACATGGTCGGTGCCGTCATCCATCGCCACCCATGAAATTCTGCCCAAACTGCAAAAGGATCCGGGCTATCTGGTGGCCAACGATCTGGAAATCGTCTCGGACTCCTTCCCGCCCGGCAGTCCTGAACGCCAAGGCATCGGCATCGATTGGAAGTCCTATAGCAGCTTCCCCTGGACCTTGCGGCAAAGCCCAGGTTCGGACAATGCGTTGGGCCGCATCAAGTTCGCCATTCCCAACACCGAAGACATCTATCTGCACGACACCCCCAACCATAAGCCGTTCGGGCGCACCAACCGCGCCCTCAGCCATGGCTGCATCCGCCTGGACAAGCCGGACGAGTTGGCCCTTTACCTGTTGAAGGACAAAAACTGGACCGCCGAGCAGTTGAATGGCGAGATTGAGAAGGGCGACACCAAGAGCGTTTCCCTGAACAGCCATCCCGGTGTCTGGCTGCTGTACTGGACCATGTGGGTGGACGGCGACGGCATCTTGCAGATCCGTCCCGACATCTATGGCCGCGACGAACGGCTGGCCGCGGCCCTGGCCAATCCGGCCTCGGTCGCCGCCCCCATTGCCCAGCAGACCGAAAAAACCCAGGCCAAGCCCACGAAAGTGATATGTGATGGTTGCCGGGTGCCCTGATGGGGTGGTAAACAGAATGTAAGAATGACGTCCCCAGGGGGAAAAGGTATGGGTAAACTCGACCTTCCGAAGGGTATCTGATGCTAAGCCGCCGTCATTTTCTCGGATTGAGCGCTGCTGCTGCCGCATCCACCCTGATCACCAACCCGGTTGAAGCCGCTTTGCGGACCAAGGTTGAACGATCGATCAATCTTTATAATCTCCACACCGGCGAAGATTTGCGGGTGGTCTACTGGCACGACGGAAAGTACCAGCCCACCGCGTTGCGCCAAGTCAATCGCATCCTGCGCGATCACTATTCCGGCGATATCCATCAGATGGACCCGCATGTGGTCGATCTGCTGTGCGCCCTGCAACATAAGCTGGGCACCAAAAAGCCGTTCCAGATCGTTTCCGGTTATCGTTCGCCCCACACCAACGCCATGTTGGCGTCGCTGTCGGACGGTGTCGCCAGCCACAGCCTGCATATGGAAGGCAAGGCGGTGGACATCCGGATGGAAGGAATGCAGGTCCGTAACCTGGCCCGCGCCGCCAAAAGCCTGCGCATGGGCGGGGTCGGACAATATCAGTCGTCGAATTTTGTGCATGTCGATGTGGGCAAGGTCCGCTACTGGTAATCTTGCCCCGCCACCCTAGATAAAGCTTTCATGGCCCCGCCGTTTCGGTCGGGGCCATTGCTTTTAGGAAGACGTCAATGACCCGCTCTCAGCCACTGAAAGTCTTGGGCAAGGCCCCGTCGATCAATGTCCGCAAGGTCATGTGGACCTGTGCCGAAACCGCCCAGCCCTATGAGCGGGAAGATTGGGGCGCGGGCTTTCGCTCCACCGATGACGCCGGGTTCAAGGCGCTGAACCCCAACGCCTTAGTGCCGGTGCTGATCGACGGCGATTTTGTCTTGTGGGAATCCAACACCATCTGCCGCTATCTGGCGGGCATTGCCGGGCGCGACGACCTGCTGCCCCATCACCCCCGTCCGCGCGCCGATGTGGAACGCTGGATGGATTGGCAGGCCGGGGATTTCAACAATGCCTGGCGCTATGCCTTCATGGGGCTGATCCGCCAAAGCCCGGCCCACCAGAACCCCGACCAGATCGCCGCCAGCCTGAAAAGCTGGACCGCCCATGTAGCCATCCTGGACCGCCATATCGAAAAGACCGGCCCCTTTGTCACCGGCCAACATTTCACCCTGGCCGATATCGTTTTGGGCCTGTCGCTGCACCGCTGGTTCGCGCTGCCGAAAGGCGCGTTCTCCGGCAAGGATCAACCCGTCTTTGCCGCCGCCCAAGCCTATTACCAACGCCTTGCCGCCCGCCCCGCTTTTATCGAGCAAGGGCTGGGACAGCACGGCTGACAAACGTTACTGAAGCCCCAACTTCGACAGGTTGAGCGGCATGCCGACATAATCGGCAGGCAGCACAAAGGCCGACGGATCACTGGTGATGCGCTGAAGATTGCGCAGCCCGATTTCCACCGGCATCTCGCGGCCCTGAAAACGGGCCGTGCCGGTCGCCCGCATCAGGATATTGTCGCGGGTCAGCCAAATCTTGCCCTTGAAGTTGGGGCTGTTGACGTCATAGCGGGTGCAGGCTTCCCGACCGACAGTTTCGCTGCCAGTCTTTTTGGCGTCCACCGTGATGCCGTCAAAGCCGCCGATCAGCTGCGCCAACGAAGCAAAGTCGGATTTGACATACCATTTGCGCTCCGGCCAGGCGACCGACGCTTCGTCGATATCGCGGCGCAGCAGCAGCACCTGATGGCCCTGCTTGCTGTCGAATTCCCGCCGTTCGCGGCCCGGCGCATGGATGACGCTGCCGGTATAAGAGCCGCGCCCCGTGGTCTGCACATAGAAATCGGCGGAATAATCCAGTTTGGCGTCCAGCACATCCGACAGCGCCAGCGGCGCGGCTTGGACCGACGCGGACAGCAACCCCGCCCCCAAAGCGACAACCAACCCCAGGGGCGAACGAAAGCGTTTGAACATCGACAAAACAGATAACACGACCGCGTTCCTCTCATGCCCTGAAAAAAATCAGGGAAAAACCTTGGCAAATTCCGATGACATCAGGCAAAAGTGGCGAAAATCGGAAGCATATAGCTGATACCATGATCCTGACCCCTATTTCTCTGCCTGATTTGCCCGGCGCGCTTGCCGCCTTTGATCGCTGCCTGGACGGCGAGGATCTGGGGCAAAAGGTTTTCCGCCGCATTGCCGCCAGCCTGGACTGGGTAGTCGGCGGCGATCTGGAACTGTCGCAAGACCCGCTGCATCAACGCCAGGCCGTGGCCCTGTGCCGCGCCTTCGGCATGGGCATCGTTGATGAAGCACCGACCGTGTCCTATACCTGGGACGGCCAGTCGGTGCGGGTGCGGATGGAACCGTCGGTCATCGTCCATGAGGTCGGGCATCTGCAAACCTGTGCCCCCGAACGCCGGACCGTTTGCGATTTCGGCCTGGGTGCCGGACCGGAAACCGGTTTCCGCGCCGAAGCCGACCGCGCCATGACCGTCTTTGGCATCGAACGCGAATTGGAAGAGGCCCTGGCCTCCTTGCAAGGCATCATCTGGGAAGCCGAATTGGGCCAACCCGCCATTCTGGCCTTTCTGGAACAGAACTGGATGGAAGGCGGGGCCAACGCCCAGAACCGCAGCCACTATCTGAAGTGCCTGCACCAACTGG
The DNA here is from genome assembly GCA_030151865.1 of Rhodospirillaceae bacterium. Taxonomy (GTDB): domain Bacteria; phylum Pseudomonadota; class Alphaproteobacteria; order Rhodospirillales; family Magnetospirillaceae; genus JASLCK01. Next base: position 8,112 of record JASLCK010000227.1, read on the forward strand.
CCCGCTATGGCATGATCGACCAGGACGGATATCCCACCAACCGTCTGCGCGAATGCAGCGACGCCGAATTCCTGACGCCACTGACCCAGGTGTAAGGCCTGGGAATTTTCTGTTTTACAGCCAGTACTGATCGTGACTTAACTTATCAAAAGGCCAGTTTCGTTTGCCCTCAATCTTTTGACGGATGTCTTTTCCTTCCGCCTACTCTTTAGGATGATTTTATCTAGCGGGCAGTCAGGCTAGCCTGAGGCCCGTAAAAAGAGCAGACGAAACGATTTGGCGCACCGACGCGCTAAGCATCCGGATCAGGAACTTATGGGCAGCGATTCTTCCTTGAGCGGTTTTTTCCTGCCCTCTGACCACACGACGGATCAGCCGATGCCGGATAGCCCCGATTCTGCCGCATCATCGGATGCCCGCAAAGGCGAGCTGTTGCGGGTCAACCGCGCCCTGGCCACCCTGACCCGCGCCACCGAAGCGCTGATCCACGCCACCGACGAACAGCAATTGCTGAACGACATCTGCCGCATCGTCGTCGATGTCGGCGGTTATCTGTTCGCCTGGGTCGGCTATGTCCAGCATGATGAAGAACATTCGGTCTGGCCGGTTGCCCGCTTCGGCATGGATAACGGCTATCTGACCCAGGCCCGCATCAGTTGGGCCGACACCCCGCGCGGGCGCGGCCCGACCGGGCGTGCCATCCGCACCGGGCATCCGCAGACCGCCAACCTACAAGACGACAAATCCGATTATCAACCCTGGCACGAAGCAGCCGTCCGCCGTGGTTTCCGTGCCACCTTGTCGCTGCCGCTGCATGTGGAAAACCGGGTGATCGGGGTTTTAAACCTTTATTCCGCCGCCCCCGACGCTTTCGACGCCGACGAACTGCAACTGATGGAAAACCTGGCCCGCAACGTGGCCTATGGCATCGGCATGCAGCGCATGCAGTTCGAACGCCGCCGGGCCGAACGGGAACTGAAGGAATCGGAAGGCCGTTATCGGTCCCTGGTGGAACTGTCACCCGACGCCATCGTCGTTCATACCCAGGGCATTATCATTTTCTCGAACTCGGCCGCCGACCAGTTGTTCCGCGCCAGCGCCGACGCTCCTTTGGTGGGCAAGCGCATGGTCGATCTGCTGCGCCCCGAGGATAAGGGCCGCAAGAAGCACCTGACCAACCTGGACGAACTGCCCCAGGGCGCGGTGGAAGAGCGTCTGGCCCGGTTGGACGGCAGCCTGTTCATCGCCGAAGTCACCGCCGCCCCCATCGTTTTCCATGGCGTGCATGCCCGTCAGGTGGTCATCCGCGACATTACCGAGCGCAAGCAGGTTCACGCCCAACTGGTGCAAACCGCCAAGCTGGCGACCCTGGGCGAAATGGCGGCAGGCATGGCCCACGAACTGAGCCAGCCCACCAACATCATCCGCATGGCGGCGGAAGGGGCTCTGATGCTGATTGGCCGTCAAAAGGCATCGCAGGATTACCAGACCAAGCAATTCGGTCTGGTGGCCGCGCAAGCCAGCCGCATGGCGGAAATCATCGACCATATCCGCATCTTCAGCCGCAAGGACACAGGCGAAGTGGTGGTGTTCGACGCCCGCAACTCGATCTATCTGGCCGCTGAACTCTTGGAACCGCAGATGCAGGGCAAGGAAGTCGCCGTTCTGGTGGACTTGCCGCAGCAGCCCTGCCTGGTGCGCGGCAGGCCCGTGCAGTTGGAACAGGTCATCTTGAACCTGCTGTCCAACGCCAGCGATGCCGTGGTATCCGCCCGCGCCAAGGCCAAGAAGCCCAAGGCCGGCCGCATCACCCTGGAAGGGGTGATCCTCGACGGGGCCTTGCGCGTCACCCTGACCGACAACGGCACCGGCATCAGCGCCGCCGACCTGGACCGTATTTTCGAACCGTTCTTCACCACCAAGGAAGTGGGCAGCGGCACCGGCCTGGGCCTGTCGGTCAGCTTCGGCATCGTCTCGGCCATGGGCGGGCGGCTGGAAGCACGCAACGTCCGGCCCAAGGGGGCGCAGTTCACCATCACCCTGCCCCTGACCGCCGAAGGCAGCGAAGCCAACGGCATGGTCCAGGGACATCCCGACACCCAAGCCCCGCAGGTCGCCGACGCCCAGGCCACCGGACGCCACATTCTGCTGGTCGATGATGAGCCCCACGCCATCGAGACCATGAGCACCTATCTGACCGAGCTGGGATACCGGGTCAGTCAGGCGCACAGCGGCAATTCCGCTTTCCGCCTGTTCCAGCAAGATCCGGCCGATATCGTCGTGACCGACGTCCGCATGCCCGATGGCGACGGCGAAAGCCTGATCAAGCGGTTGCGCGCAGCAGCACCGTCGTTGCCGATCGTCGTCGTGACCGGCCATA
>JASLCK010000243.1 GCA_030151865.1 Rhodospirillaceae bacterium
TGAATTTTGGGTTGGGATAAGGGGGCATCGTGAGCGGGCAACAGCAGAATGCGCCGGGGCAAAAGCGTACCGTGGCGCAGGTGGTGGATGACTTGCGGGCTTTGAACAATGCCCGCCGGTTCGAGGAATCTCGGGTTCTGGCGGCGGCTGCCCTGGCTCAGTTTCCCAAGCACCCCGATCTGTTGCATCAGGGCGCGACCGCTGAATTGCTGGCCGGGCGCCCTGATCTGGCGCTGCCGCTGTTCGACCGCGCCCTGGCCTTGGAGCCAAACAACGTCCAGCATATGCGCGGATTGGCGGCAACCCTGAAGACCATGGGGCGTTTGAGCGAAGCGCTGGATGTGACGGAACGCGCGTTGCAAATGGCGACGTCGGTCAAAAGTAGTTTGAACCCGCAGCAGATCAACCGTCAGGTCGATACACACCATCTGCAATGTCGTCCGGTCAATCATGTCTTGTATCGCAAGAGCAAAATTGCCAGCGAAACCGTGCAGCGTTGGCTGGATCATGGGCACGAGCCCGATGATCTGGCCCGGGTCTATTTCCTGATGGACAATATGGCGCGGACTCTGGCGCGCGGCGTGCCCGGCGCTATCGCCGAATTGGGGGTGTGGCGCGGCTATACCGCCAAGGTGTTGAAGAGCGCTTCGCCGGGGCGGATGCTCTATCTGTTCGACACCTTTGCCGGTTTTGTGCCCGAAGAGGTCGAGGGCGACCGCCGCGCCCATCTGTTCCGCGATACCTCCCTAGAGGCGGTGCAGGCCTATGTCGGGCTGGATCAGGTGGTCTATTGCCCTGGGGCTTTTCCCGATTCTGCCCAGGATATTCCCGACGATCTGCGGTTCGCCTTTGTCCATCTGGACTGCGATTTGGAGCAGCCGATGCGGGCTGGTCTGGAATTCTTTTATCCCCGCATGAACCCCGGCGGGCTGATTGTCGTGCACGATTACGGCAACGACGCCTGGCCGGGTGTTGCCGTTGCCGTTGACGGCTTTTTGGCCGACAAGCCGGAAAAGCCGGTGATGATCCCCGACAAGTCCAGCTCGGCGGCAATTATTAAGGCTTAAGTCAGCAGGCCGAAGCGGGCCAAACCCAGGCCGTCCATATCGATATCGGTGGGACGGCCGGAGATGATGTCGGCCAGCAGGCGGCCTGATCCGCACGACATGGTCCAGCCCAAGGTGCCGTGGCCGGTGTTCAGGTACAGTCCCTGAATGCGGGTTTCCCCCAGGATCGGCACAGAATCCGGCGTGACCGGACGCAACCCCGCCCAGGCTTGAGCCGCGTCAAAATCCCCGGCGCGGGGGAACAGGCCGCGCGCATGCTTGATCACCGCCTGGGCCCGGCTGGGGGTCAAGGTGGTGTTCAATCCCGCCAACTCGGCGGTGCCTGCACAGCGCAGGCGGTCGCCCAGGCGGCTATAGACCATCTTATGTTCGTCGTCGGTGATGCTGACCGACGGCGCGCCGCTGGGGTCGGTGACGGGCAGGGTGATGGAATAGCCCTTGGCGGGATAAATCGGCAGACGCAGATTGGCTTGAGCCGCCAGCTTGGGGCTATAGCTGCCCATGGACAGCACGAATGCATCGGCGCGTATCCGGCCTTTGCTGGTGGCAACGCCGGTCATGCGCCCGGCTTCGATTTCCAATCCATGAATCTTGGTGTCGAACAGAAATTCGACGCCCCGATCCTGACACAGCACCGCCAGACGGCGGGTGAACAGATGGGCGTCGCCGGATTCGTCATCGGGAGTAAAGATCGCGCCTGCCAGTTCCGGCGCAACATCGGCCAGGGCGGGTTCGATGGCCAGGGCCTCATCGACGCTTTTGGTCTGGCGGCGCAAGCCTAAGCGGTTCATCAGATCGGATGCCCCGGCGGCATGTTCGAATTCCCGCTTGTCGCGGTACACATGTAGAATGCCTAAGGTCTTCTGATCGTATTCGATGCCGGTTTCGGCTCGCAGTTTTTGCAATTGCAGGCGGGAATAGAGGGCGACCCGCAAGATGCGGTCGATGTTGGTTGCGGCGCGTCGGGCGGTGCAGTTGGTCAGAAAGCGCAGCCCCCAGGCCCACAGGGCCGGGTCAAAACGCTTCCAGCGGAAGATCAGCGGGGCGTCTTCCTTGCCCATCCATTTCAGGGCGCGCAGCGGTGTGGACGGGTTGGCCCAGGGTTCGGCGTGACAGGGCGAAACTTGACCGCCGTTGGCAAAGCTGGTTTCCAGACCCGCGCCCGGCTGGCGGTCGATGACGACGACCTGATGTCCGGCTTTGGCCAGAAACCAGGCGGTGGTGACGCCAACGACACCCGCCCCTAAAACCGCGACCTTCACGATCGTCTCTCCCGTATGACCGCTTTGTTGCGGCCTTTATATAGCGCGGGGGCGGCGGCGGGGCCACCCCGCATCCTTGCATAACAGTTTTTCCGCATTGGTATTTTTTCCTGGGCAAAATATCGTCTTGCCCATGGCGCAACGCTTTGATGCGGATTACCTTTTCCAGGATAGCCGATTGGGGCACCCGACCATTGTCCGCTCGCCTGGATACGGAGAAACGCCGCGTCATGACCTGTCTTTTGACCACCGGGCAGATGTATCAGGCCGACCGGGCCGCAATGGCTGCGGGTATTTCCGGCCCTGCTTTGATGGAAGCGGCAGGCTGGCAGGTGGCGCGGGCGATCCGCAGCCGCTTTCGTCCGCGCCCGGTTCTGGTGCTGTGTGGCCCCGGCAACAATGGCGGCGATGGTTTCGTGGTTGCCCGCCTGTTGCAATCCTGGGGCTGGCCGGTGCGTCTGGCCTTGCTGGGGCATTTGGCCGATTTGCGGGGTGATGCCGCCCGGATGGCACAGGCTTGGAACGGTGACGTCCTGCCTTTGAGCGGTGATTTTTCCGATCTGTTTCATCGCAATCCTCTGGTGGTGGACGCCTTGTTCGGGGCTGGCTTGTCGCGTCCTTTGGACGGTGCCGCCCGTGCTGTGCTGGAGGAGGTTGGGCGGCGCGATCTCCCGCTGGTGGCCATCGATGTTCCCAGCGGGGTGGACGGCAACAGCGGGCAGGTGTTGGGCTATGCGCCTCAGGCTGAACTGACGGTGACGTTCTTTCGCCCCAAGCCCGGCCATGTCCTGCTGCCAGGACGCCTGCTGTGCGGAGAACTGGTGGTGGCCGATATCGGCATTCCTGCCTCCGTGCTGGAGGAGATCAGGCCGTCCCTGTGGGTGAATGGGCCTGATCTTTGGACCCTGCCCAGGCCGGACATCGCGGGGCATAAATATCAACGCGGCCATGTTCTGGTCGCGGGTGGCGGCGAGATGACGGGCGCGGCCCGTTTGGCGTCTCAAGCGGCGCGGCGGGCTGGGGCAGGGCTGTGCACCATCGCCGTGCCCACTTCGTCGCTGCCGATCTATCGTACCGGCGATGCCGGAACCATCGTTGCCGATCAGGCCCATTGGGCTGAGTTCATGCAAGACCATCGCAAGAATGTCGCGGTCATCGGTCCCGGCCTGGGGGTGGGGGCAGCGGCGCGCGGGTTGACCTTGTCCGCCCTGGCGGCGGGCAAGATCTGCGTCCTCGACGCTGATGCGCTCACCAGCTTTCACGACCCGAACGATCGTTCGGATCTGTTCGCCGCTTTCGGGCAGGCGGTCCTGACACCCCATGACGGCGAATATGCCCGCCTGTTTTCCCATCAGGGCGACCGCTTGAGCCGGGCGCTGATGGCGGCGCGGGAAAGCGGGGCGGTGGTTTTGCTCAAGGGGCCTGATACGGTGGTGGCTGCCCCCGATGGGCGGGCCGCCGTTTCCATCGATGCCCCGCCGACCTTGGCAACCGGCGGATCCGGCGATGTGCTGGCCGGGATCATTGCCGGTTTGCTGGCCCAAGGTATGACGCCGTTTGACGCCGCCTGCGCCGGGGTCTGGCTGCATGGCCGGGCCGCTGCGGCGGGTGGGGATACCTTGTTGGCGGAAGATTTGCCCAGTCTGCTTGAGTGCGCCTGGGCCGACACCAACCATAAAGACTGAAGGAAGAAGAGGAGAGGACCATGGATGACATCAAGACGGCGATACCGCCTTCCCCTTCTCCCCTTGGGTTTTTGGATCGTCTGAAGAACCTGCGGGGCCTGTGGCGCGATATTGCCGCAACGGTGGGGGAAACCATTGGCTTGGCCCCCGAACTGCCCGCCGATGCCGCCGAGGTATTGCGCGGACAAATGCGCGATTGCCTGGCCGGGCGCGGCGGCGAGGTGTCGGCCCGCGCTCGCTCGGCAGCCCTGGGGCGGTCCTATTTGGGGCTGAACACCGAAGGGCGTCATCGTTTCCTGCGGATTTTGGCCGAGGAGTTCGGCCCCGACCGTCAGTCCATCGATGCGGCGGTCGCCACTTTGCAAAAGGCCGACAATCCCGCCGCTCGCAGCAAGGCCGAGCAAGCTTTGCGCGCGGCCCTGGAAAGCCCGCGTCAACGGCTGTTGACCCAGTTCAACACCCTGCCGGAGGGGGTGAAGTTCCTGGTGGATATGCGGGCCGAATTGCTGGGCATCAGCAAGGGCGATTCCGTCCTGTCGGGGCTGGAAGCGGAATTCCGTGAATTGCTGGCTACCTGGTTCGATGTTGGCTTCTTGGAATTGCAGCGCATCACCTGGCGTTCGCCCGCCCTGGTCTTGGAAAAGATCATGGCCTACGAGGCGGTGCACGCCATCCAGGGCTGGCATGATCTGAAAAACCGCCTGGATTCCGACCGTCGCCTTTATGCGTTCTTTCATCCCCGCATGCCCGATGAGCCGTTGATCTTTGTCGAAGTGGCGTTGGTCAAGGGCATCACCGGGGATATTCACGGTCTTTTGGATGAAAACGCCCCCGTCGGCGATCCCGAAAAGGCCGATACGGCGATCTTCTATTCCATCAACAACGCCCATAAGGGGTTGGTGGGGATCAGCTTCGGCAACTTCCTGATCAAGAAAGTTGTCGATCGTCTGTCGCATGAATTCCCCAATCTGAAGACCTTTGCCACCCTGTCGCCGATTCCCGGTTTCCGCAAATGGCTGGATGGCAAGTTGGCGGAAGGTGAGGCGGGTCTATTGACGCCCGCTGAACATCGCCGCCTGTCGGGGGCTTCGGAATTGGCCGCGCGTGGTGGTCTCAAAGCCCTGCTAGCCGAGGAATGGCACGATGATCCGCTGGTCAGTGAGGCTCTGAAAGCCCCGTTGTTGCGGTTGTGCGCCCGTTATCTGACCGAACCGAACGAGCGGGGGCGCGCCCGAGATCCGGTGTCGCACTTCCATCTGTCCAACGGTGCGCGCATGGAGCGGCTGAACTGGCTGGGCGATACGTCGCGCAAGGGGCTGGCTCAGTCCTGCGGGGTGATGATCAATTATCTCTATAAGCTGTCGGATATCGACGACAATCACGAGGCTTATACGGGGCAGGGGCGGATCGTCGCCTCCTCCTCGGTCAAGGGATTGCTCAAGGACTAAGGGGTGATGAGGGGGCTGGTGACGGGTTTCAACTGTCATCCGGCCCCTTCTGGCCCCGGCTTTGCGCCGATAAAGTGTTTTGCCCTGTTGCTTCCGTAACGCGCATGCTATAGACACACCTCCCGACCTGGGCGCCAGGGGCAAGCACCTTCCTATGCGGGTGTGGTGGAATTGGTAGACACACTGGATTTAGGTTCCAGCGGCGCAAGCCTTGGGGGTTCAAGTCCCTTCACCCGCACCAGCCGACCCTTTCGGTTTGCCGTTTTTTTGCGGCGGCAGGTTGCAAAGCCGTTACTGGCGGTCAATATTGACGTTTTCGATTGGCAGAGAATTCAATGCAGGTAACTAAAACCAACGCCGATGGCCTGAAGCACGAGTTCAAGGTTGTCATCCCCGCCGGTCAGCTCGCCGAAAAGACCGAGGCTCGCCTCGTCGAGGTCGGCCAGACCGTTCGCATCCCCGGCTTCCGTCCGGGCAAGGTTCCGATGGCCATTCTGAAGAAGAAGTACGGCTCGTCGGTGCTGGGCGAAGTCGTGGAGGCCTCGATCAACGACGGCGCCCGTCAGGCCCTGGAAGACAACGCTGTGCGCCCCGCGCTGCAGCCGAAGATCGAGATCACCTCGTACAACGAAGGTGGCGATCTGGAATTCTCCATCGTCGTCGAGGCCCTGCCTGACGTGACCGTCATGGAGCTGTCCTCCCTGTCGCTGGAAAAGCCGGTCGCCCCGGTTGCCGACTCGGAAGTCGAAGAAGCTCTGAACAGCATCGCCGCCCGTCAGGAAAAGACCGAGGCCGCTCCGGCCGATCACGCCGCCCAGTCGGGCGATGTCGTGGTGATCGACTTCCTGGGCAAGCTGGACGGCGTGCCGTTCGATGGCGGCAAGGGTGAAGGCTACAGCCTGAAGCTGGGCTCCAACACCTTCATTCCGGGCTTTGAAGACCAGCTCATCGGCGCCAAGGCCGGTGAAGACCGCGTCGTCAAGGTGACCTTCCCGGCCGAATATGGTGCCGAACAGCTGGCCGGCAAGGATGCCGAGTTCGAAGTCAAGGTGCACGAAGTCCGCAAGGCCGTCGCCGCCACCCTGGACGACGAACTGGCCAAGACCCTGGGTCTGGACAGCCTGGACGCCCTGAAGACCGCCATTCGCGAAGAAATCGAACGCGAATATGCCGGTCTGTCGCGTCTGCACCTGAAGCGCGCCCTGCTGGACAAGCTGGCCGACGGTCACAGCTTCGACGTGCCGAACGGCATGGTCGATCTGGAATTCGATGCCATCTGGAAGCAGCTGGAAGCCGATAAGGCTGCCGGTCGCCTGGATGCCGAAGACGCCGCCAAGGCCGAAGACGACCTGAAGGCTGAATACCGCACCATCGCCGAACGCCGCGTGCGTCTGGGCCTGCTGCTGTCGGAAATCGGCCGTCAGAACAACGTCACCATCACCCAGGACGACCTGAACCGCGCGGTGGTCAACGAAGCCCGCCGTTACCCCGGTCAGGAACATCTGGTGTTCCAGTACTATCAGAAGAACGCCGACGCGCTGAACAGCCTGCGCGCCCCGATCTTCGAAGACAAGGTCATCGACTTCGTGGTGGAACTGGCCAAGGTCACCGAAAAGACCGTCAGCCTGGACGACCTGAAGAAGGATCCGGAAGCTGCTCCGGCCGCTGACGCCGAAGCCAAGCCGAAGAAGAAGGCCGCTGCCAAGAAGAAGGCCGCTGCCGAAGAGTAACCGGTAGCAACGCTCGCTCCGACGGGCTGTTGTAGACAAGAACAAGGACGGACTATGAGAGACCGCGACCCGATCGACCTCTACATGAACACCCTGGTCCCCATGGTGGTCGAACAGACCAACCGGGGCGAGCGTTCCTACGATATCTATTCGCGCCTGCTGAAGGAGCGCATCATCTTCCTGACCGGTCAGGTCGAAGATTATGTCTCCAGCCTGATTTGCGCGCAGCTGCTGTTCTTGGAATCGGAAAACCCGAGCAAGGACATCGCTTTCTATATCAATTCTCCGGGCGGCGTGGTGACGTCTGGCATGGCGATCTATGACACCATGCAATACATCCGCCCCAACGTCTCCACCGTTTGCATCGGGCAGGCCGCCTCCATGGGTTCGCTGCTGCTGACGGCTGGCGAAAAAGGCAAGCGCTACGCGCTGCCCAACGCCCGTGTGATGATCCACCAGCCGTCGGGCGGTGCCCGCGGTCAGGCCACCGACATCGAAATTCAGGCCCGCGAAATCCTGTCGTTGCGCGCCCGTCTGAACAATCTCTATGTCGGGCATACTGGCCAGCCGCTAGAGGTCATCGAACGGTCGATGGAACGCGACAATTTCATGAGCGCCGATGAAGCCAAGGCTTTCGGTCTGATCGACGAAGTTGTGAACCAGCGCCCCGTCGTCACCGACGAAAAAGCCTAAAACCCCGCCTTTGAAGCCCGCCGAAATATTTTTTTCATCATTTCGGTGGGCATCGGCCCTCGGCCGACATACATAAGCTTCATGATAAGGCCATAATAGCCATTGTCTGGCGGCGGTTGTGCGGTCTAACATAAAAAGACTGCACCGGCCGCTTACCCCATGGAGAACTGATGACTAAGTCCACCAGCGGCGATTCGAAAAGCACCCTCTACTGCTCCTTCTGCGGAAAGAGCCAGCATGAGGTGCGCAAACTGATCGCCGGTCCGACCGTCTTCATTTGTGACGAATGTGTCGAACTGTGCATGGACATCATCCGCGAAGAGCACAAGACCCATCTGGTGCGCTCGCGCGACGGCGTGCCCACACCCCGCGATATTTGCACCGTTCTTGACGATTATGTGATCGGTCAGGAACATGCTAAGCGCGTCTTGTCGGTGGCTGTGCACAACCATTACAAACGCCTGACCGGTGGCGGTAAGGGGCAGGATGTCGAGATCGCAAAGTCCAACATTCTGCTGATCGGCCCGACCGGTTGCGGTAAGACTTTGCTGGCCCAGACCCTGGCCCGCATTCTGGATGTGCCGTTCACCATGGCCGACGCCACCACCCTGACCGAAGCCGGTTATGTGGGTGAAGACGTCGAAAACATCATTCTGAAGCTGTTGCAGGCCGCTGACTATAATGTCGAGCGGGCACAGCGCGGCATCGTCTATATCGACGAAGTCGATAAGATCAGCCGCAAGTCCGATAATCCTTCCATCACCCGCGACGTTTCGGGCGAAGGTGTGCAGCAGGCGCTGCTGAAGATCATGGAAGGCACGGTGGCTTCGGTTCCGCCCCAGGGTGGCCGCAAGCATCCGCAGCAGGAATTCCTGCAGGTCGATACGCGTAACATCCTCTTCATCT